>NZ_QTXV01000021.1:0-54098 GCF_003461825.1 Prevotella sp. AM42-24
ACCTCTGTGTCATCTTATGAGGGCGGTTGCGGATTTGAGGCAGAATAAAAACCATGAGTTCCTATGTGAAGCCACGTCGGACTATTGTAACTGAGAGCTTTCACAGATTCTTCTGTTGCCTCCTCACCCCTACGACAAATAGGAGTCAAGCCTTTTTTCTTAAGGATTGCTGTAATTTGTTCCATTTCATACTTTGTACCTTTCAATGGCAAGAACAAATCCAAAGCTCCTCTTTCCGCATCCACACTATCTACATACTCTATATAGTCAACCTCATCTTGAACAGCTACGCTATCTGCTATATTTTCACTATAATCATAGTCAATATCTCCATAGATAACCACATCTTTTATATTTTGTGGATGAATAGTTTTTTGCTTGACAATTTCTCGCGTAGAAGAGAGACGAAAACATTGTTTCTTATCAAACAGGCTCTTTCCTTCATAATCAGGATAATATTCAATCGGAATCTTATGGAAATCACCATCTACGGCAAAATAAACATTAGAAACTCCTTGCAGTTCATTACTCAGAGTACCCCACACCTTATCATAAAGAGTTCCAAGAGGTTGCTGGCAAATATCCCGAAGTTCTATATTGGAACATATTTTATATATATGAGGGATAGAATCATTATGTTTCAGTGTCAAAGCATAATAGCAGGAATCTTCATCATCTACATTTTCTACAGCAAGAAATTCCACAGCAATGTCTCTGTAACCAAGATGTTCCCGGACACTATCAACATTGATACTCATATCTTTCAGAAAATCACCTTGTGACGGCAATATCTCCAGAATCTTCCTCTCCAATTTTTCTTGTATTGCATAATCTATCTTCCTTTTCTTAGCTTCCATGTATTGATTATAGAGAGATTTATATTCATCATTTGAGCTTTTCCGCAAGATACGATCAATATTCAATGTGCTATTCAGCAAGATTCCACGTGTTTGCAAGATACTATTATACAAAGCCTTCAGCAATACTGGTGTCTTATATTCTTCTGCCAGAGTAGGAAGGAGAAAGGTACCCCAACTTGTAAGTTTTTCAAAAAATGCACTTCTATTTTTCTCGGTCAAGTATGGAAAGACATCATGCAATTGACCTGAAACATAATCAGACAACTGGAGACTATACTTTTCTATATTATAAAGATCGTCTGTCATCCCCAATAATCCAATTCTGGTTATGAGCGCAACAAAATAATTGAGATCTTTGGTCTTTCCTAAAGACTCTAATATAGCAATTCCTTCATTGATAGACTTGAGCCCTTCTGTTCCTTTTCCCAAATTCATTTCACAAAAGGCACAATTGGTCTTACTTGTGCCATACATTTGAGACTTTTTCAATCCTAACTTTTCGTACTCTTGACATATCAACAGGAATATTTGATAAGCTTGTTCGTAAGCCTCTTGACAACCTTCTTTCAAAAGTAAGCATGCCTGATTGTTCATGGTAATCAACTTGCTTCTTTCATCATTCTTTCCTGTCTCAATTTGGGCAGCTCTTTCAAAACACTCCATAGCAAGCTCTCTTTCGCCTAACATGATCAGATTATTACCACGCTTATTCAACAAAAGAAAATGTATGTACTTGTATTTTCCTTGTTGACTAAAATTAGTAAACAGAGAATCAGCTATTGCAAAATATTCTTCAGCATTCTGATAATTACCCAACACATTTTCGCATTCAGCCAATTGTGTAAAAGCATTACAATCAACAAATAATGAATCTTTAAACATATCATAATTGATTGAAATTTTCAAATACTTTTCATAGGTTTCTTTGGCTTGCGCATATAAAGAATTTTTAAAATAAATCCGTCCTGCCAATTCCAAAGCGCCAAGATATTCCTCAGAGTTTATATGATGAAAACGTTGTATCTTAGCAAGCATAACCTTCAGCATATCCAATGCCTTTTCATTATGATTTGTCTTATTATAATTATCCACCAGATTATACAACATTTTACATGTGAAGACATCAGCTATAGGCATGAGTTGGGAATAACGGTGATAAGCCTGTTCCAAAAAAGGTGCCGCCTCACGATCTTTATCTAATTCTGCCAAAAGGGCACCTAAAGAAAATTCTCCTAAAGCATAGTAAATATTATTTCCTTGATTTATATATCGAAAACAATCAAGTCCTTTCTTGAATACTTTTAAAGCCTCTTCTTTATGATTAACTCTAATCAGTTTATTCCCCTCATTAAACAAACTGTCTCCTTTCGTTTGCCAATATGAGACATTTTGAGCCATTAGCCCATTAGTCATTAGCATACTTAAGAAAAATACAAGAACATATTTTACTTTTTTCATAAGAAATCGCTTTAGTCTGAATTTTGTTTTCTATGGTTTCTTTGGCATACCTTGCCCTGCGCCTTGTGGCATTTGACCAGCAGCACTTCCAGTTTTTCCTGCGCCTTGCATTCCTCCCATCGCACCCATCTTACTACCTGCTGCGCTACCCGTCGCATTCAATCCTAAAGAGTTTTGCAGGCTATTAATCAATGGTGTATAGGTTGCTTTGATGATATTATCCTTGCTCTCCTTAAAAGAGGAGACAACATTCATCATGTATTCGTTTTTGGCTTTACCATGATTCTGCAACCTAACCAGCTGCTTGTAGTCTTTGTGCCAATTGCTGGAACGGCCTTTAGTGGGGTTATATTGGCATCGCTCGCTCATCACTACTTTCATCTTATATTCACCAGTACCCCAAGAAGGATTGTTGGCAGCTACAGGCATATAAGAACGAGGTATCACAAAACAGTCGCCCGTAATATCTATCAACTGTTTATGCTTCATCAAAGCCTCCTGGCGACTATAAACATAGACGGAATCCTTTCCCAAATCCATCTCATTGATAGGAATATTTACACTGAAAGAACCCAATTTCACATCTTGATAAACCTGTACTGCCTCATTAATCCATGATGAAGAGAAGTCCATGCGAATATTGATGGTAGGAGATTGCTGTTCGGAGAAACTAAATTTGCTGATCATATTCCAATAGTCAATCTGTTCCTTAGAACTTTTTGAGTCAACACCCCTTATGCGATTGGCAGAAAAATTTGGCAGATACGACTGGTATGGATGAAACACGACACTATCCAATACTAAATAAAACTTGCTATGCAAGAATAAATGGGAGAACTTGGTGGTATCAATATGACACACCATCTTGAGAATCTCATTTCCATTACGGCTGGCTCGGAAAGTGATTCCATCAAAATTCATATCGCTTGGATCCAAGGCACCATGAACGGATGGCTTCCTATAGAAATCGCTCTGTCCTTTAGAAGACTGCAAACTATCTATAAACAAGCACTCATTTTGCCTCATTTCCATCCACTTTTTCTTTTGCTGTGAGCGTATCTTTGTCAACGATATGATCTCATTGCTAATGACAGTGAAAACGGAAGAAACGCCTCCGTACAGCATAGACTTACTTATATCTGTGAATGCGCCTCTGCTTTTTGAACGATAGATAGCAGCTACTTGATTCAGTTTCTTTCTGGTATCATCATCCATTTGGTTGACATTCACCTCAAAATTATCCATCTGCATATTTTGCAAATTACCCATCATGCCATCTTTAGGTTGTACACCCGTCATCGGCCCTTGAGCAAAAGAACGAGAACTGCAAATTAATAACAACAGCAATAAAACAACTTGCTTCTTCATCTTTTTATATCATTTATGTTTATACTTACGTTAACTATATCTTTATATTCGTCCTTCTCATTCATTGCCATCTATCAAGATAAAGGCATCAGAATACATAGGATCATCAAAATTCTTCTCAACAATAAGGTCAGGAAGTTGGGAACGGTGATAACGTTCTTCTATCGTTGCCGTTTTCAGATACAATCTCGCCTTAGAAAAAGCTTCATGCAGTGGATTTCCCTGACCAAGATATTCATACATTTTTCTCATCAACAGCATAGTAGCCTGATCATCAACACTCCACAGACTTGCAATGATGGCTTTCACACCTGCAGTTTTCAATCCGCGCTGAAGTCCATACACACCATCTGTACAAATATATCCTAAGCCCGACTGACAGGCAGACAAGACAACAAGACTAACATGAGACAAGTCTTGATCTGCCAACTCTCTTGCAGACAAGATGCCATCATAATTATCAGGACTGAAACTACTATTGCTCATGCAACTTTCCGCTCCTGCCAAAAATAAGCAACTATTAGATAACTGTTCGTCTGCTGATGCTGGTATCAAGTCAGAAGCATAGGATGTAGAATTTGACAAATATCCATGTGTTGCCAGATGAATGACAGAATATTTCCCTAAGAGATTTCGCAAAACTCCCTCGGAAGCTTGCATTCCAACCAAAATACTATCCTTTGGATTGTTCCTGTAAATAGAAATGCTATCAACCTCTGTTAGTGAACCGGACAAATAAGGAAGACCCATAATCTCATGCGACATTCTGTAATATGCTACCTTATCATTATTCTTTCCTTCTTCTTCTTTTTCTTTCGACTCATAGTTCACACCACCACAAAATAGAACGTTGCTAATTTTCTGTTTGTGTGAACGTTCTGCCAACAACCTGGTGGAAGTCATTCTATAAAATGGTTTCCTTTCCAACTTTTCCGGTAAAAGATATTCTATTGCAAGGAGATGCAATAAATCATCTGCTGCGAAATATATAGACTTAGACTGCCCTATTACATTTATTAATTTACGATTCCATATTAAATTCCTCAAATTCAAATTCCGATAAATCAGGTTCTTCATCTCTGACTCATTGGAAGATAAAGCTTCTCCTAAGGTAATACCATTCTCCAAGGGATAATTAAATAAGGAATCATATGAAATAATCTCTACAAATACAGGGCTCTTGCTCTCTTTGTTAATCACTAAAGCACCTATATAAATTTCTCCTCTCTTTTCATAAGTGATAAACTCTATGGCCGATGAACCTCGCGGCATAGCTCTTTTCACATCCAGCCAAGTAGTTCGAATGGAAGAAAGAGTTTGTTTTCTATTCGATAGACTCATGTCTGGTTTAAATTGCCTATTCATTTGCAGTAGAATAGCTTTGCTGAACAAGGCTACATCATAGAGAAAACCTGCATCCCTGCCTTCCAGACGATAACAGTCTGTGGCAAAAGGTTGCTCTGCCAACCAATACTGTTCTCTTTCGGAAGCTGACATGCGGACAAAATTCTGATCAATGAACTTTTTGGACAAAGCGAGATATTCCTTATAATATTGTAAAGCCTGAGGGTTATAAATTCCTGTCCCATCATACTTCAACATGAGAATCTTAGCTGTTTTGCGCAATGCTTCTGCTCTTCTTTTGTCGTCACGATGCTGTTTGAAATAACCCAATATGGATTGCATGATTTCATAGGCTTCGTTATATTTCCCGTTACGAGCTAAGCATAAAGCCCGTTGCGACATTATCTCTTGGCGAAGAGATTCCATACCTCTCACTCGTGCATTCTCCTTATATCGAGGTCCAGCCAAAATAGAATCGAGCTGAGTGATAGCTTCCGAATACCTACCCTGCTGATAGTATATTTGAGCCAAGTCATCTCGTAATGCATCAGCAAAATCAAAATCTGCAGACTTCATTGGCAAAGCCATTTTTAGATATGCCTCTGCCTCCTGATATATTCCTTGCAAAAAACAAGAATTACCTGCAATCCTATATAAATCGGCAAGACAAGTATTATAGTTAGCTTGTTCTTTAAAAACATGTTTGCCGAATATATCCATCAGACCTTTGCTATAAGCATCCATTTCCTTATATAGTCCTAACTTATAAGCCACCTCTCCCAGACTTTTCTTTACAGCCCAATATGGCATCAAAAAATCATCTTCATGAAGATCGGTTACAGTTATACCTTTCTGCGATAAACTATTGTCCATCTCTATTTCCACCTTTTTTAGCAGATCAAAGGCTTTGATATATTCCTTTTTCTCATTCAGGTCGTAAGCCATGAAATAATCATCTACCACCTGATCAGAGAAGAAATGGTCTTGCGCCTTTCCAGTAAAGGGGGAAAAAGACAACAAAGCAAACAGAAGAAGAACTTTACTCATCATACCTTTCATTTTCCAGGATTGTAATTAACGATTACAAAAGCCATATTTTTACCAGTCTTGTTTTGTATCGACAGCTTAAAACTATCACTCTTTGATACCTTTTTGTCGAGTTGTACAAAGCAAGTCCCATCCCTCATAGTAGCTTTACCAAATATTTTTCCTCCTTTAGTTACTGAAACTGTAAATAACGATGTATTATGATAAGGCAGAACTGCAAACTGTTGCAATCCCTGTCGCCCCGTTATCTCATAGCTCACAGACATATTCTTCTTAATCGTAATCTCAATAAAAGAAAACTTATACCGCTCATCTTGCCCATTACGGAATCTGCCGCCCATATTGGTTACGCCATTTTGTCTTTTAGCAATGCGGTAGCCCATGTCATTAATCCCGAACATCGTCACCCTATCTTTGACCGTACATTCGCCATGCCTATCTATATCAATTTCATCCATGAGAGTCCATTGCTTGTCAAAAAGGAATTCACGAGACACTTTATTAGCATTTGCTGAAGTACGCAAAGATTTACACCTATTTATAATAGTGACCATTTCCTTGGGTACATCGGTTTGGGCATAAGCAATATTGGGACATACCATCATCAATATCAAAACTATGACTGTAACCATCTCCTCTGGCCAAAAGTTGACCAAAGAATCAGAATAGTTCTTACCCTTCGCATTGGTTATCTTTTTCTTTGGAAATAGTTTTTTATCCATGTTGTCTGCAATATATTGTTGCAAATCAGACAGTTTGGGTCTTCTTGAGGACTCGAAAAGAAGACATCTATGAATCAGACTGCTCAAAGTTTCGCTACAATGAGAGACACCTATATAAGGAACTTCCGTTTGCGGTGTCTGGGTTCTATCATCATCTGCACCAAAGGCTGGCATTCCCATCAATGCATAAAAGGCAAGATGCCCGATTTGCCAAACATATTCGCTTTCCTCTACATTTGATTTTTCTACATTTTTCTCTAAAAAGCAGAACTCATCATGATCTACTCCTATCATATAAGGATTCAAATGAGCAGGTGTTTTGTCGAACCTTGCTCTCAACAGGAAATCCATCAGATGCCATATGGAATTTTCTGTCATATAGCCGACTATCTCATCCAAACAAATCATCTTCTAAATATTAAAGTATCAATAATATTTCCTCCACGTTGCTTCAATGAAACAATTTCTGTAGAAGGAACTGCCCAAAATGTACCTTGCGTTGCTTGTCCATCCGCCTTAGAAACGATTCCTATCACTAAAATTCTATCTTGAATTTTTGCCAAGACAGGACCTCCAGAATTGCCAGGATTGATAGGTGCCGACATTTGTATACAACCTGCTATTTCGCTATCATTCTTTACCAACTCCACATTCTGACTATTACCAAATGCCTTTGCACAAATACCTTCTTCTTGGTTATCATTCAATGGAAATCCGATGGCTACAATGTCTTTATCTGCCTGTTTCCTAAAAGCCTTCATATCCTTCATATCTGCTAATTGGAGATTTCCCTTCAGACCTTTGGATTCCACATAGGCAAAATCACCCAATTCCATGTCACGTCTGGATGCTAATGGAACAATGGTTCGCCAATATATAGGATGCTGATCAGTTCCAAGACAAACGACTTGATCTCTCGACTTATTAAAATGGAAATCTGTGGAATAATACTCATATAGTTCAAGACCCTTGCTGATTATACAATGAGCCTTGACTTTATATTTTTCTTCTCCCAACATCATATTACGAGTCTCTGCCATCGTTGCCAATCTCACAGCAGGAGACATCTTGTCATCATAAGAAATTCCATTCCAATCCTCATCATTTATCCAAGGTTCTACACAATGACGAGCTGTTACAAACAAGCTATCACATGTCAGGAAACAAGTTCCAGCAACCTGCCTATCTAAAGCAATAGCTTCCAACATCTGTTCCTCCACCTTTCCATTTATAATGCTGTCTTGTAGAAGATAAACGGAATCTACATGAATATGATAAATAGAAGCAGCATAAGCATCTATGTTCTCATGACGAAGGATATGATAATCTTTCCTGAAACACATTGACAAAGCAGATATCAAAAGTGCCAAAAATGCAATACCAGCTATCCCATATTGAATTTTTCGATTTGGCTTATACTTCTTATAAACAACTCCCATCGAAGCACTATATTCGCCATCATTATACATAGAAAACAAAAGTGATATGATCTTTCCATCAACCACAAAAGAAATCAAGTCGCCATCTTTCAAGGATTGGCAAATATTCAATCGTTTCCCATTAATCTGCAACTCATGGAAGTCTGTTCGTCTGATGATAAAATATCCTTTCCCTTCTTGTTTGCACAAAATGGTTGCAAAAACTACAGGTTCAAAATCAGAAGATTCAGGCAATCTAAGTTCGCAACAGTTTGTCTGTCCTATATCCAACTTCTGGGCTCCACATAGGAAGAAATCTCCTACTTGCTTTTTATCTACAGAATTATGGTATGTCAACTTATAATACATGATATTTCGAAATTCATTTAGTAAGAGAACAAAAATGGAACTCCTTAAAAACTAACGGAAACAGCTTTTTACTATGAGCGGAATGCCTTGAGTAAGTGCCAAGTCATAGACATAGACTTGCTTACCTGTCGCATCAGGACGTAGGTCATGAAATGCCCTTATGTCATAGTGTATTTTCTTTTCACGAAATTTCTTTTTTAAAGATATATCCTTCTCTATCATTTTCTGCTCATCGTCAGTCACAGGTCGATAACCAAGAATTAGTTCTTCCATATTCCATCTGTTGTGTTCTACCTCTGTCATTATCTCTATTTCTTGCTTTGACAAAGCATAATACCTTTGCCAATCTTCCTGCCCATGTCCAAGCGAATGCATTTTGGAACCAATGGTCATGGCATTGAATATATTGGAATATTGCTTTGGAAGCGAACCAACTTGTGCCCACAAACAATCCAATTTGCTTTCATCAATAACCGATGGAGACGAAATAGGAACATTATGTGGCAAAGAAAAACAATAGTTATATACATAATTCACTCTCTTGGCAAGTTGCTTCAAGGATTCTAAAATTCCCTTTTGACATATATAACTGCCAAATGGGAGTACTGTTTGATACCTATCGTCATTCTTAATCAAGTTCATCATATCGCTCTCTTCTGTATAGCACAACACTGGAATCTGATTCTTATACAACTCCTCTGGCAGCGTAAACGCTTCTATAAAGTTGCGTTGCTGATCGTCCGTACAAATCGCCACTGTAAGTTGCTGATTTTCCGATTCGCCCCATTCCGACAGTTTTGTCCTCAAAGCATCATTGCGCAAATTTCCGTTCACAAACTCCCATTCTACATCCACAAAATCTTCACGAGTCTTACCATACATAGGTTGATGACAAAGACAATGGGGATTTTCTTCCTCAAGATTGATGATTCTATAATAAGAATTATTAAACAGATGCTGATAGCGTTGCACAAATTGGTCTTTCCATTCATAGATATCATCCGCCACAATAGAGATACGTGTTCTCAAACGATGATCACGGCAATAATTAGGATAATGAGCCACTAAAGCTGCATTGATGCCCAAAGCCTCCACCAAATCATTCTTGCCAAAGATGACCAGATGCACCGTGGTTTCCGAGTTTACATCAATAGGTTTTCTGTCTAAAGCTGGATAAGGAGACTTAATATGAGGTAATTTAACGAAGATAGACTTCGCCATAAAATCCTCTTGGGTCGTGGCAAAAACATCCACCTTCTGATATAAATCATCAGGAATGCCTGTTGTCTGCAACAACCACAAAGACGTCATATTGCTCAACAGCAAGTAGCATTCCAATCGCTCATTTCCATGCTCTGCTAAAGAATACTTCTCTGCTTCAGCGATAAGTTTCCGAACGACTTCATTATCATTTCTATCTTTATCTTCTATCAGCATACCTATATGTGTCTTTATTTAGTTGATTTCTGGCAACTCATCAAACTTGAGGATAATACTATCTGTTGAATAACGACGAATCGTATTGTCTTTTACTTTTTTACCCACATTAAAATTCAATTCTTTCAACAGCTTTATGATAGGCTGAGGGATTGTCAGATCATTTCCTCCCTTTTCATTATAAGCCATGAAATAGAGATAAATAGGTTTCAAGACAGGGGATTTATCCTCGTCATTTACTACAACAAGATTAAAAGCCTTGCCCAACTTCACGTCGCTTTCGTAGAGTTTCTTCATACAGTAAGCCTTACTATCCAGAAGAATATATGGGCTTCCATCCCTATTAACCGTAGGTAAATCAGAATCTTCGGAGAAGAGATATGTCGTATCCTTTGCCAATAGATAATTTTCCTTTGCCAATAATTTTTCAAAAGTATGTCGTGTGCCACTTCCTGTACTCGTAGTAAACACATTTACATGATTTTTCTTACGATTGGCTATAATTGAAGCAAGTTCAGAGCTGGTGATTCTTCTACTATCAAAATCCTTTATCATGTGTTTGAATACATCATCGTTTTTTAAACAAACACTCAGCGTATCATAACCTACCTTCACCTCTATAATAGAACCTTTCTGAATGAAAGAGTTTTTAGAAGTGACTGTTAAGAAACAGCTATCTTTAGCCTGTTCCGCTGATAAACAAACAGGATAATACTGCCGTTGATTAGCAACACCAGGAGTTATCACCTCCTCTGTTAACAAAAGCCAGGCATTACTACTTGGAAGGTGTACATAATAACCGCCATCAAAGTTACGCAGGTTGAAACCAGGATGATTTCTCTCAATGAAATTTGCAGCAGAACCACCACCAGTCAATAATAGTATTGGAGACTTAAACAAGTTTTGAGCCAAGATGGCAACTCCTATCAAGACCACTGCTGCCACCACCAATCCTATCGGTTTGAGATATTTTTTTATGAATCCCTTACATGATTTACTCTCCTTATGTTGCGACACGAACTTCTTGATACGATCCTTTGCTTTCGCAATTAAGTCCTCATTGTTTTTATAAGAAACATAGAACTGGTTGATAGAACCTTTCAAGAGTCCTTCGATATATAAGATATCTGGAGTTTGCTCAGTAAACTCTTTTAAGAATACTAAGATTTGCGGATGCTTTTTCAGTTTGAGCTGCTGATAAGCTACCAAAAATTCTTTTTCCGTATAAGGACCTATTTTACCTTCCAATACGAAAATTATCAAGTCAGCCTTGTCTTGAATATATGTATTATATTCTTCTTGGTTTTCTCCAAAATTCTCATACGTTCTTATGGAGAGACTCGTATCATTTCCAGAATGTTCAAACTCTGCATTGATATCATTTCCTAAGGCTTTAAGAGCCGTACGCTGCAGCTTCAGGTCTTTTGCCCCTGCTACAAAAATATGAATCTTTTTCATCGTTTTAAAATTAAAGATGAATACATAAAACTAATAACTTCTCAATATTTTAGGAATTGCCAGCATTAAGAAGCAATCATACTTCATATTTCCTGGGTCAATCCGTCGAAGATCCTGATAAGAGCAAAGGTCAATGTGATGCCCTTTTTTCTTTAAAGATTTGCGATATACATTGCGGGAAGTTCCGAAAAGTTGAGCATCCTCCCACCGTTCTTCGGGAGTAAGTGGAGAAAAACCAAGGATGAGTTTCTCTACATTCCAACGGGCATGCTCACATTGTGCCAATACCTGAAGATTATCATTCACTATAGCAAGAAGTTCTTTTTCGTCTTTTGTTAGCAAATCATCAGGTTTGTCCAATACAGACTTGATACGTGTAGGAATGCAGTCGGAACAAAATACGTTGGAGAGTTTATTACGCAAATTTATCTGATATGCAAGTGTCATATCATTTTCTTTATCTGAACAAAGACTATCCCATTTTTCTTTTGTTTCTTCTAACGGTTGTTGATAGCAGAAATAGAGCAATGCCTTGCCATAACGTTCGGCAGTATTCGGATCATCGGGAGGAAGGTTGTCTATGTCTGCACCTACATTATACACCATGTTTACACGACGAGCATTTCGAACGTCTATTTTTTGAGTACTATGGCTTATTTTCCCAAGTACGTCATTATCGATTATGACAGGTTGCAAACTGCTACCTTCTTCCCTTTTCGGGGTGTATTCGTTAAATTCATCGTCTTCGTAGGCTACGAGTTCTAATTCGATGTCAATATATGACTGCTTATTGATTACCTCATAAGTTTCCCTCGTATTACCATTCACAAGACTACACTTACAGACATCAGGCAAATTGCAGAGATATTCATCCTTCTTCAACTCTTTTATAATATTGGAATGCACGGTACGATTGTATAGAATCGTAATCTTTGTGCAGTATTCGGGAATGCACTTTTTGCCTGCACCCTCTCTGAAATTAGGAAAATGAGCCACCAATGCTACTTGTCTGGCAACATACAAAGCCATAGGGGATGTATAATGAATAATGACATGAACATGATCTGACGAAAAGGGATGAATCCCATCAGCACCCATATTCTTATCCTTACTTAATTGTTCGAGTACATATTCCCTTGCGCAATACCAACCTTCAATGATTTTCTCGTCAAAGGAGTCTTGGCATTCTGCAAAATCTCTCTGTTCATAAGGAGGCAACGGACGCATCTTTCTGAAAAGATCCTCCTTGTAACCTATATTATTATTTAAGTCTAGCATTTTCATCTGGTTTTTTACGATAATCGGCAGTTTGCTGCGTAAGATAAATATTACTGTTGCTTGCATCATATCCCGAAGGACTCTGATAGAGTTGCAAGTCGAACCATCCCATCGCCTTAATTACGTGTTCCATAATTTGAGATTGCTGCCATTCAAAGGCATCGAGCATAGTGTCTGTAAGATAGACTAAAAGTTGGAGAGGAAGTCCCTCACTGGTCTGTTCAAGCCAGCGCACTATCAAGCGCGGCTGCTGTGATACGTTTGGATTGTTCATCAGCCAATGATAAATGTAAAGACGGAAAACCTCTATATTTAGCTTGTCACATTTCACTTCCTTTTCAACAAAAAAGTTTTCTACATCCAATGCTCTTCGCAATCGTTTAATATCATTGTCTGTCAATGGGTGAACCCAACCAGAGTCAATAATAAATGTCTTTTTCATCAATCTTCCGAGCGTCTTACCTTCTAACATACGCTGGCTGTTCTTGAAATGATCAGCATGCAGGATAAAAGTAGGGAATGCAGATGTTGTTGTATCCCAGTTTTCTATTGTTACGGTGGTGAGAGATATGGTTCGTACAAATCCTTCTATACCCTTTGCTGGTACTGCAATCAAGTCGCCAATCTGCAGCAGTCCATTTGCACGAAGATAAAAAAATGCAGCAACACTCTTGATGGTATCCTGGAATATCCAACCGAGTACCGCACCAAATACAGTAATAATTGCCGTATCGGTGGGATTATTGTTTTGTAAATTCAAACAACATACTATCACAACAATCCATAATCCAAAAGCAGCCAACAAAGAAATTTGACTCCATGTGATATACGTTTCCTGTCTGCGCAGACTGAATATCCTATTTAAAGTTTTAGTCACAAACCATGCACCCCACAGAAAAAGCGTCATTAATGTGACTATCAATATTTTAGAAACAAATATATATCCTAACCGCCAAAAAACATAAGCTATCAAGACAGATGTCAAGGATGCAGGAATCATACAACGTTCACACTTCGTTTTAAGTAATGCTCCCAAAATCAACCTATGGCATTTTGTGGACGATAACTGTCCCCGATAGTCATACACACTACCCATGAACCATAAAAAAAGAGCCATAAGTATGATTGATGGCAGGATTATGTCTCCATAAGTAAGATCCTGTAGAAAATCTAAAAATCTCCTGAGGATATCATATTGCCCAAATAATGAATAAACACGACAAGAAGACGAAATACTATCCATGGATAGAAGAAAATACAATACAAGTTTTATAACAAGACATACAGCCCATAAAACAAGTAAGGGTATCATCAATCTATTATTTGTTTTGCTTTTGAATATTTGCATATTTTTATTTTCTCTTTATTTCAATTCCCAATTTCATTACCAGTTTCAGTGTCTGCATCGCCATTTCCCGATCATACAGTTTCGCATCAAGAGAAACATCATCAAGATTGATAGGAAAAGGCCCATATACAAACTTTCTACTTTGAAAATGTTTCAATTCTTTGTATAAAATCATTCGGGACGTATGCCGTTGCGACATTACAAAGACCTTCAAGTACAACAAATACTCGTTGCTGTCCAGCAGCTCTTCCTACACGACCAACCACTCCAGTAAATGCGCCTGCAATTACTCTCACCAAATCACCACTCTTAAAATGGCAACGTTCTGGTGGCAAAACCATGATGTGCTCACTATTTACACTTGTTAGTTTAATGAAGTTCATCATCTCGTTATCTGGGATGATTACAGGAGGATTTTTACCCGTTACTGGTTCGATAGGTTTAGTCTTGTCGGTGTAGTATTTTAGCCAAGAAGCAGTGAGCGCAGGCTTCCTAACAAACTCATAAGTTTTCTCACGAGTCATATAGGCAAAAATAATATTAGGAAGCAGAGGCTCTTTAATGCGTTTCCGCCTCCCATCAATTTCTTTTATGACATCATGCATTGGCAAATATGTCTCAATATTCTTGGCTTGAAGAAAACTGAGAGCCTTCTCTGTTCTACCATAAGTAGCACGTAGAACAAACCATTGCTTCTTTTCTTTTGGCACACAATCCGAGGACACCCCTGTTTGTGAGTTCATAGCCTTTTGACCTTGAACTTTGGGGGAGGTACTGGAAGTAAATCCAGCACTGGAGGGATTTTTACCGCCTCGTCGGGTGTCTGCATTAGGCAATGCGTCCATATCTATGTTTCTGTTCTATTATAAGAAGAACGTGACTGTACACAGTCCGAGTACAAAGATATGAAAAGAAAATGAAAATGAAATAAAAAATTGAAGAAAATGTCAATAACAATATAAAAATTTAATAGATTTTAAGTTAATATACTTTTATATAATAAGTTATTAAAAGAAATCAAGATGTTTTTAGTAAGTCTTTAGAATACTTTTAACCAAAAATATACTAGTATTTTCGAATAGATTTGTCGCTTTTTGTCATTTAAAAATCAAGCGACAACTATTGAAAAAGCTTTTCCAAAAAGGAAACAAATATATAAACTATAACGAAGCGCTTTATTGCAACTTAATGATGCGCTTTATTACAACCTAACGAAGCGCATCATTAGACCTCAATAAAGCGCTTCGTTAAGTCATGTAGATTTTCTATGAGTTATGTTCTTGAAAATCAGTAACTTATTAATAGCCCGAAATAGATTATTTTATTCCATTAGCAAAAGATTCAGGAGTTGCAAAGCTGTGAAACTCCTGTAGCCTGTGATTTTTCACTTTACTACAATGGAAAGTTTTTTTACTATACAGCAAACAGATGTTCTTGACCCACCAAGGCTGTAAAAAGTACAAGTAAGACGCCTTTTGATAGTTTTTCCACTACCAAAAGGCGTCTTAAATTTAGATTTGAAAGCCGAGGTACAACTTTTTAATCTTTTTCCTGAGATAAGTATTAAATAAATGATATGAGACGTAAACAAGTCATTTGCACTTCGGCAACAAGCGATATAAATTTCTTAGAATCTAAATCCAAAGAACATCCTTACACGCCATTTATTTCTCTTCACTTGAAGGTGGTCCTCATCCCCTGCAACAGAGAAATTATAAACTGCTGTGGCACCTGCAAATTTATTTCTCCAAGAATAGACAGCTGCACCTCGGCCCGTAATTATGGCGGACGGGAAATGATATTTCATACTATTGCGGATGGTTTGGTATTCATTATCACCACTCCCCTCTTCTACTTCCGCCTTCATCTTGGTATAGTCATGGGAATAAACCGTGATGGTAGGCAAGGCTGAAAGATGAAAAAGCCAATGAGAAGATGGAACGAAATTATATCCATATCCTGCTCCAAGTGCGAACTCGTTAAGACGAATGGTCATACCCTTCACTTTCGTCTTGGACCCATCAAAACTGGCACCTATCATCCAACTGCCGGCACTCCGCTTTTGTATATAACTTTGGCTGAAAGCTGCCGGGAAGGAGAATTTACGATAATTGAAGGCATAATAAAAATTGAGATTGAGCGCCTGCTGGGAAATTTCTCCTTTATGAACATCAATCTGATTGGATCCTATTTCCTGGCTACCATGAAAAGTCTTTGATGAAAGATACACGACATCGAAACCATATCGATTGCTATAGGAATTAAGATTGAACTCATAATCCTGATTCTTACCTGCCAACTTGGCGGGATTAACAGCCAAACCTAGCCCTAAACCTCTATAAGCCACTGCCATAGAGAGAGTTCCACGACAGTCTGCCATCACCTTCGTTCTGGATTCTATATCATTCGTCTTCACCATTGTTTCCAAATCAGCTCCAGAGAGATTGCCTCTCATTTTTATCGTCCATCTGGCATTGGGACGGGTGATATAATTGGTATCATACTTGACCTTGTAATAATTGGCAGCCAAGAGAGAATCACCCCAAAAGAGACGGCGGTCATAGAGACTCAAGCGTTTTTGAATCTTGGCATAATGCTTCAGGAATCTTTGCTTTTTCTTTTCACTCATTTTGCTTTTACTCAGTTCTGCCATGAGAAGAGAGTCGCCCCATTGAAGCATACACCCCTTATCAGCAGATTGCCGCAACTGGAGCCGCAGACTATCCGCCATCTGGAGCCATTCATTCAACTTCTTGCGAGGTTTCTTATTCTGGGCGACACCAGGGGTAAGTATTATCATCAAAAATACGACCAACAGAAATGATACTTTCAATATCATTCCTGATTCCGTATTCATTTTTCTTTGTCTATCAAAATTCTTAGTCATGAGAAATCTATCTTTCTATTTTGCGCTCTAATTGGTTACAAAAGTACTGCAAAACTTTGAGAATAGAAAGAAAAATGCTCAAAAATCAAAGATTTAAGGCCCCAAAAAGCGATAGGCATACAGGATTTAGAAGATATGGAGATGAGAAGTTATGGAAAAGAACTCGTGAATGAAATAAATTTCGTATCTTTGCATCGTCAACCAAAATGGTTGATTTCGCTATGGTAAAGAAGACTTACATGTACTCTCCTACCCTACTGGCGAGAACAAAAAGGTACCTTTTAGATATGGCAAGAAGAAAAAAACAAAATAAAAAGAAACATATAGGCAAGAAACTTATCTATCTTGCTATCACCCTCTTAGCAGGATGTATCATCGGGTTTGAAGCATATAGAATGATCACATCTTATATAATAGAGAAATCATCAGATAACAAATGGCCTACCCATGATTTGACATCAGGTCAATATTCAGGAAGTTATGACGGGATTGATATCTCGAGACATCAGGGAAGAATTCATTGGGAAGAACTCAGTAATGTAAAACGATTGAAATTCATCTATGTGAAAGCTACAGAAGGAACAAGTATCAAGGATCCTTGGTATGAAGAAAATATTAAAAATGCGAGAAAACATCAAATATCCGTAGGTTCATACCATTTTCTTACTAAGATGCCGGCGGTTTTACAATTTGAGAATTTTCGGGCTGTATATGATAAGGAAAAACAAAATCTTTTGCCCGTAGTGGATGCAGAGGATGATGGTACCAAGGGACTCAGTAAAAGTGAAATCCAGTCACTCCTGAAAACTTTCTGCAAACTCTGTAAATCCTACTATGGACATACACCTATTATATATTGTAGTGAGAGTTATTTCAAAGATTATCTTAGTCCAGAGTTTGACGGCTACTACCTTTGGATTGCCAGTTATAATCATGAACCAGTTTTACCAGGTAAACCCCATTATGATATCTGGCAGTACAGCAGACAGGGTCGTGTGCCTGGAGTTTGGAACTGGGTGGATCTTAATAGATTTGCCAAGAATAGAAGTATTGACGATATACGAATCAACTAAAAAAATAGGCATTAAAAGCGTAGAAGTCTGCCAGCATCACTGCCAGCAGACTTCAAAAGCCTTTAATTAACGTTACTCTTTATCTCACTTTCAATAGAGCAATTACATTGTAGATTTAAGACTTAATCTATTGACACATTTTACCCACATGAAATTGATGAATCCTCAGTCCTTTTTCTCGGGATAACACCTCAAAGCAATGTTCTCCCGTACAATGTCCTGTGTAAAAAACTACATCGGGATAGCGGTTCGCTAATTCTGATGCAATCTCCTGCAACTGCTCATCCGTTTCATAATACTCACTCAAATGACTGTCTAATAGATGGAAACCTCCTATGCTCAGCCGAATAAGTTCCTGAATGGATTCCAGAATATTCAAAATGCCATGATGAGCACAGCCAGTAAAAAGAACATCTCCAATCACAAAAGCCAGTTCATGAGAAAAATCATCCCCTACATACTCACCATTATCAGTTTTAATCAATAATGTTCTATCCCCCAATGGCTTTGCATGATGATGAGCCAAATGGGTATAAATATGGATACCATCCACGAAAGTATCCTCATGAATAAAAATGAAACGCTGATGATACTTCTGAAAATCAACATTGCCAGTTATTGAATGATGATAACGTCTAACAGAAGCATATTCTGCCCCAGGAATCTCATCAGACAAGATGATCTTTGCTCTGTGATTCATCTCCAAAAAGACAGAAAGCCCACCTATATGATCATTATGTCCATGAGAAATCAAACAATAATCCACTTCGCACAAATTAACTCCAAGCTTCTCTGCATTGCGTATAAATAAATCCGAAGCACCAGTATCCAGCAGGTACTTCCTACCATTATACTCCATATATACGGATAATCCATGCTCAACTTCAAGCAGTGGATTAACGGTTCGATTGTCACTCAATATGATAATTCTAGTATCCATCTTAAAATACAAGTTTTTAATGAAAACAACAATTAAAAAGGAATAAATTCCGAAATAATAAAATTAAATTGCATTTTTGAGATGCAATATTACAAAAAAAACTGTAATAATAGGTCTTTTAAAGGGAATAATTGTAAAAATGAATAAGTCTGCCTGCATTACAGAAAGCAAATCTCAGGAGAGAAAATAAATAGAATCTATTATTGAATTCATGTCTGAACTCAACACTACAACATTGAAAGACTAAAGTTATTGTACATCTTAATATCTTTAGTACGACTCGAAAAACCAAGCTTGTTTGTATGCAAACATGTTTATTTGCTTAACAAACAATCTTAAACATTGTATATCAGGGATTTAAATAAATGTTTGCAAAACGTTATGCTAACTACACGACATGTAGTCTTGCAAACATTTATACATTTCTACATAACAACAAATTATTTAAATATACAGTCATCATGTCGTATTCCAATCATTCAAACAATTACACAAAGATGAGATTTTGGTACCACACAAGTAATTATACAAAAATATAGTTTTGCCATAATGACGACAGAAGAACATGTATGTATGTTATTTCGCAAACAAAAAAGACTTTAAGGAAATTTACTGAGACAAGATAATATGATATAAAAAGTTTAAGACATGAATGAATACATAAATGCAAACATAAAAGGATACTCGAATGCAAACATGAAAGAATACATGAATGCGAACATGAATGAAGACAGCCAGAAAATTTGTAAGCAACAAACCATGTAGACTAAATAACAAAATCACAATCAAACATTCGGTATTGTTTACTTGTAGTTATTTCGACATGTAATCTTGTAGCTTTGTTTGCATTTAATTTTTGAAAGTGATAGAAATATAAATAGAGAAAATATAAATATCTGTGTATGAGGGATTTGAACAACTTGCTATCAAAACATCATTCATTCATACCATCATGTTTGCATGGTATCACACAAACATACGCAAAATATAAGTAAACCATATAAAACAACATATACAAGATTAAGCAAAAGGATTCAAAATTGTTTGCTACCAAAATTCACAACAAACATACATGTTTGCATAATAAAGAGTAAAAATAAAAACCGAGAACTTTATTCCCGGTTGTTAAAAAAAAGTTTTTATTGATAATTCTTTATATATTCAATCAAACTGTCATGCAAGATCTCCTCAAATTTCTTTTTGGTTCTAATCTTTGCAATCATCAGCATTTCGTATTCCTCATCAGTTAGATAAGTTTGTACACCATGCAATTTGGATCTTCTTTCAATAGCGGTCATCTTCTTCTCGACAGGAGCAGCAGGTTGAGAAGCTGCCGGCTGAACGTTACCTGCACCACCTGGACGAACCGCTTGATTCATATTACTGAAAGCTGCACGAAAATCTTTTGCCATAATTTCAAAATTTAAAGAATGAACTACTATAATATAAATTAAATACCAAAAATCTCTTTAATAACCGCAGAATAATCATTTGCTGCTGTACAATATGGAGCATAGTGAAAGAGATCGGTCATTTCGGTCTGAGCCTCATTTACTTTGATGCATCTGCGAATACCATGTTCGATAACTTTTCTTCCATATGTATCCTTCAAGTATTGTATCGCCTGACGTACTATTCTTGGACGCTCATCTACCATAACAGGCAGTAAACCTAGCAGTTCCAGGTCCTGATTCAATGCAAAACGACCATTTTTAACTTCCTCCATAGCTCCCAGAATTGCAGCTAATCCATTTACAGAAAGACCTTCCATCTGTACAGGAACCAACAAATGACTGGCTACTACCATAGCATTATAGGTTGATTGAGATAGGGCAGGAGGGCAGTCAATAAATATATAATCAAAAAAATCAATTGGATTTTTAATACCTTCACCAGTCATATCAACACAATCGCTGTTAATACATGCACCCAAAACCTGTCGAGGAGCACCAGTATTCTGAAGGAATGGATCAATATCCTGCATCTTGGCAGCTCCTGGTACATAATAAATACCTATATCAGATTTATAAATCGGCATGCCCTTGCATTCAACCATAGACTCAAAAATCGTAGCGCAGCCTTCTGGTGCATGATTCAGCAATGTTAGGTTACATTGAGGGTCTAAGTCTATTTCAAGGATTTTTAATTTCTTGTTTTTACGAAGCATACCGGCAGCTAAATTCTGCACAGTAGTTGTCTTGCCAACACCACCCTTATTATTGACGATGGCGAGTATCATTTTCAACTGATTCTCCATATTTAAAATATAAATTGATTTCTGTTTGCAAAGATACAATATTAATTTGAAATATACAAGGAAATAAGCAAAATTGTTTGCATGTAATCAATATTTTAAGTTGTTTTGTGTTTTTAGAAACATGTTTGCATGTTAGCATCAAAACAAATATTACGCAATCTGTTAATTATCAACTAAATAGCGAATAGAGTGGAGTAATAATATTTGTATGCATATAAACATTACAACAATATAATTTGTACTTTTGTAGGTATGCAAACATGTAGATAAGCCTTCATATTACTAAGAGTCTGAAGTAAGAGATTGTATTTCACCTAAATAATTCCCCATTTCCTTATGATCACGCCAGACGAAAACATCATTAATAAAATCAAGCAATTTATCGTGTAACAACAAAATCTGATTTTTCAAATCAAAATGGTATTCATCCTCCTCAGCGAAAGATTCAGCCTGCAAGTTTAAATCATCCAGGTTATCTAAAAGCTTACTAAGTTTCAGATATACCTGCTGATAATATTTTCTTTTTTCCAACTCCTGCTGATGGGTTGATTCTAAAATGGCACGGATACTTTCATCTTCTACAGAAAAATCTCCATCGGGTAAAGGCAAAAAAGCATTAGCTGCTTCATCGCCAGCTAAAATGAAAAAGACAACCAAACGATCCCTTCCATGCCAAACATGAAAAGGATCATTCAGCAACCAATTCTTCACTTTTCTAACAGAAGGAATAGAAGAATTAAACTTTGTAATTATCTGAATCATAGTTAGTTATAAGCATAATGAATTAAAAATTAAGTCTGGATTGGGTACCCTTGCCTGGCTTGCCATTCATATAAGGTACACCAAAATCCTCATAAAGCATCTTGCACACAGAACCACAAATTTTACGTTCATTGGTGTCAAAATCCTCTTTATTATACCGAGTTGCAATCTTTTTCAACTGCTTCGAAATACTATTAAGGATTTCCACTCTTTCTGACTGACTATCGACCTTGGCCACAGTTCTACTTATCGCTTGAACATAATAATTTGATTGTTCCACACGGAAATGACTTCTCATAAAAGTGTTGATAATGGTAAGCAGCTTAGTAAGCTTAGCTCCATAACTCTCAGAAAGCATTGAGATTTGAGGAATTGTAGGCTTTTGAGCACCTAATTTAGCAGTATTACCATTTGTTTCAATAATGAAATAATAAGCAGTTACTGCACCTCGTGAATTCTTGCTCTTTACCTTATAATCGAAACAGACATCACAAAGACCGGCATCAAAAACCTTCCGTATATCATCTTTCGCTTTATCAAGCACTCGTTTTTTGAAGTCAGAACCATTTTTATACTGCTCTTTCTGAACGACATTTCCTTTTTCATCGCGAACTTCCAACAAATTGAACATCTTTTTGATATCCTGTACAGTCATGAAGAAAACCTTGTCCTCTTTGTTTCGATATTGGCAACAGAATTCATAAAAGCGCTGTGAATAGACACTTTTGAACCCCATCTCTATATACATGTCAAACACAGTAAATTCAGATGAAAGATTGGTGAAGTAGGGGAGGAGAACAGGAGTAATACCTACAGTATAAGTTTCCTGATCTGGATGCTCATCAACATATGACAAAAGACCGGCATAAATACGGTGTCCATCCTTGGAATGAAAAACCTTCTTAGCATCCGTGATATTCTTGAGTGCATTGAAGGCATAATCCAAGTTCGAACTATGCCCGGAGACACATTCCAGAAGCTGGGTACGTGAGAGCGTAATCTGGTATTTTTCAGGATGCCCATCAGGAAGATCTTTCTTCTTTTGAATTCCACGGATAATCTGCAGCCAACAGTTTCGTTCCACAGCAGTCAGGTTACTGATTGCCTGCGTCACGTCATTAGGCTGAGTGATGAAGTAGTGCGGAATATTACTGAGAATATCCTTGTCTGTTTTCTTGGGTCTTCCACCTTTACGCTTCGGAATATTCGAGTTAGAAGAAGAATCTGAGGGATTGATTTCCTCAGCCTCTATCGTCTCGATGTTGTCATTTGAATCCTTTGTCATTTTATTATATTTTGTAAATTTGTCGCAAATATACATCTTTTTGTGCGACAAACAATGCAATAATGTCGTATATTATGTATTTTTAACCTAACTAAGACTATCGGTCTCTTTAAAATTTATAAAACTGTCGCAGCATTATGTTAATCGCTGATATTCAATACATTACATATTCTATTGCGACAAAAATATAAAGTTTTGAAGCAAAAGTTTAATTGTATTTGCGACATTATAACAAGTTTATTGTCGCAAATACTTTCATCTATTAAAACTTCTTTCTAATATTGTCTGGTTAGTAAAGTTTTCCATATGAACTTATCTATTTGATTTTCTGATAGTTAGATATAAAACAGTAAATTTCACTTTAAATTATGCTGATTATCTGTTACGACAATTTTATAAAGTTATTGGTGAATCTGCGACAAAATTATAAGATTTTCAATTTTGCTGCGACAAGATTATAAATGGCATTAATGACGATAGAAATCTATAGTAAGCTTTATAATTTTGTCGCAAATGAAATTAATATCATAGGAGAAGGCTTATTTTCATATTTTGATGAAATACATGAACGAAAACTCTTTAACTAATTGATATAAAGTCTATTATATGATTTTCAAAATGTAATGTTGCGACAAAATTATAAGATTTAACTATTTTATATGTACATCTGGAATGTTAATTAGACCTTATATTTGGGTTCCACGAAAGTAAGATACGACAAAATTATAATCCAAAATTATTGTTTGATATTATTTGAGACTGAATTATAAACATGTCGCAAATGAATCTATTATATTTATATTTTTGTCGTATATTATAAATAGGAATATTTTTAGATAGCTATTGTCAGCTGTTAGGTTTGGGGGTAGGGTGATTTTATACTTTATAATTTTGTCGCAGAAACGATTCAAGAAAGTGTTTTTATTAGGATTATTCAGTCAGTACTAAGCAGGTATCTATCAATGCTGCGACAAAATTATAAAGTTATTCCCTTTATTTTTTAAGTTCTCATACATGATGTTCATAGTTTTTGAAGGTAGTGATACGTTATTTTTAGGTAGTAATAGTTCTATTTGCGACAAAATTATAAGGTTTTACACCAAGATATAGCTTATGATGAGAGGGGCAAGTATACTTTATAATTTTGTCGCACCTTCTATATAAGATAGCATTTCTATCTTTATAATTTTGTCGCAGTAAAATTGTTGTTCTTTCATTTTTATGGTATTTTAAACACAAAAAATTAAATCTACAAAACAGAAATATACATATTTTAACGCGCATAAAAGTCTGTTTTCTATTTAAGATGCTTGGCTTTCCAAAAACAAGCAGGAAAAAGGGTAGATTCCAGTAGGATGGGGACAAAAATAGCCTTTTTAGTATAATATATATATAATACCTATTAATATATTACATTGTCCTGCTCATTTTTATTTCTTTTATTTTGGCTTATTATTTTCTGAATTTGTAACATATTGAAAACCAATTATTTACAAACATAATCTGCGACAGATTTATAAGATGTTACGACGAAATTATAAGATGGATATGGACAAAATAATAAAGTTTATTTTTTATCTGCGACAAAATTATAAGGTTTGCGATAAAATCATAACTTCTTAAAGGTGCGACAAAATTATAAAGGTAATATTGTTGCTTCAGTTTTTTAAATGTATAAGCTCTCCACATATTTTTTTTCCTCTAAAGGTGGATTTTTTCTTATTTTATTTGCAGGCTCAGACTATCAAGGAGACTATTCGGGGAAAGAATGGAGAACTGCAGGGTACAGCTGTGACTACCGTTCGAGGGAATAAGTCTGTTACTGTATATAAGGACAAATATGGTAAGATTACCGGAAGATCGGAGAGTACTACAAATTCCCAGGGAAAGCCCCATACGGTATATCGTGACCAATATGGTCAAAGGACAGGAACCTCCACAACCAGCATTAAAAATCCTGGAACGTCTTCTACTACAACTACGGTCTATCGTGATAAATACGGGCAGCGTACGGGTACAAGTACCACTCGGCAAACTGGCAATTCCTCCACTACAACCTATAAGGATAAGTATGGAAGAATCCAAAAGCGAGGAAACAGTCAGAGGAAGTAGTTTTCATGAATAAGTCATCTATACAGAGCTTATCACAGTTGTTTTTCAATCCAAGTCATCAGTACCGTAACAGCGTATTGCTGCTCTTCTTCTGTCAGCAGTTTTCCGGCTGGTATATGATGCCATTTGAAGAAGCAACTACGGCAACAGCAGCCTGTGGCATGTTGGGCAATAAATACAGGATGCCCTCTCATTGGTGTTTGCTTACCGTCATTGGGAATTATGGCAGGTGCAAGGCGTTTGGCAATGAAATCCTCTGCATGTTTACGGATTGTTGCCAAGCCTTTTTCTTTAATATAATCTTTTTCCTTCTTCGAAAGACGGAATCGGCTGCGGAAAGCAGATTTGGACAGTCTTTCAAACAAATCTGCCAGATTGTACTCTTTGTTAGTAGGAGAGTACAATCTTTGACACACAGAAATATCATATTCTTTTTCTTTGTTTTCTGAGGAGATAGAGTTTTTTATATTGTCATTTTTCTCTTCTTCAGGAAATAGTGAAAGTTCAATATATTTCTGTTGTTTTTTTCTTGCGTTCTTTCTCATAATTACTCTACATTTACTTCGAATTTTCATCAGTTTCTTCAATGCTTCTTTTCTGCGTATTTGGTAAGAACCCTGCTATGATGCCGGGCAATGTGTCAGGAAGTCATTCACTTGAAAGATGAACCTGAGGCTTGTTTTATAGAATTACCATCTGTATTACCGAAAAATACAAATAGTTTTCCTGTATATTCAAGCATGCAAAAATACAAAAAATATTTGTGACAAGCAAATAATCTTAAGAAGTAATTTGGCAGATAGTGAATTCCAATGCGCCATTTTGGCTTACTGACGATGACAGAAATTGATAAAAGTCAAGAAATATAGGCTTTTTTGAAAATATCCCTTCAAAATTTGTGTGCGTACACAAAAAGGCATTACCTTTGCACTTGAAAAGATTGAATAACGATAATTAAAGTAAAGAAAGGGTAACAATTATGATGATTTTTGGAATGACATTAGCTGTATTGGCTATCACATTTGCTGAGATTGTAGAGATCAACAAGAAAATGAATCTTAGCAAGTAAAAAGGCTTGAAGATGAGCATCTTAGGATGCTCAGTTTGAGAGCATATATATTAAGGTAAAGATTAGGATAACAGATTTTAAGAGAGAAAGGAACTATATTATGATAGTATTAGGTATGATTTTAACAATGGTGGTTGCAGCCGTAGCAGAGCTTGGTGCAATAGCCAACAAGAAGAACTTCGCTTAATAGCGATATTCTTCATTTTAGGAGAAATAAGGTTTTCCATATATAAGAGGTAAGGCAGTTGTAGGCAGAAGATGCTTGCAGTTGCCTTTTTCTTTTTATACCATTTGCCATCATCTCATTCTAATAAACTTGAAAAGATAATCTATATGAAAAAATGCCATTCCCCAGTTTTTTGTGGAATATTTCCACACGATTTCCCCATTTTCCACAATCTTTGTTTTTGGCACATATAGTCTAACTATCTGATAATCAGCATGTATTGTATTTTAATCTTCTTTTGGCACGCAGATTGTGAATATCATTAGTGGGTTCGCCAATGAATCCACAAAGAAAAAATAAATATTCACAATTAAAAACGATAAGATTATGAAAAAGTTCGTATTTGCAGCTATCGCAGCTATTGTAATGGTTTCAGTAAGTAACGTATTTGCATCCAATAAGATGATGAGTAACGTTCAGGTTGCTCCAGTTGACACCGTAGCTCCTGCTACTCCTACAGATTCTTCAGCAGTAAGTACTCCTGTCACTCCACAGGCTGGTGCAGAAGATTCTACTGAGCAGCAAAATCAGGAGGTAGCTACTCCTACAGGGACAAATCCTACAGAGGCAACAGAAGTTCAGGCTTCTTCAGAGCAGCAGGCTGTGGCTGAATAAATTCCAAGATAATGGTCTTTTTTAAAAGCATACTATAGAGAAAAGGGTAGAATAGTTTTCATTGAAAGATTAGGTTTTTAGGATACGTTTTAATTGATTATTGCTAAGTAAATCAGTAACTACAGAATTAGAGTAAATTAGCGAAAAATGAAGTCTGCTGGCAGTGTGCTAGCAGACTTTTTGGGTATAATATTGTATATAAGAACAACAAGATTTCGCACGACATCCTATCGCATTTTGAAGGCGATGAAGAAAGGTAACCATTGAAGACAAGTTAAGAAATAGTCTGCGAAGTTCTATACTTTTTATAAATAAAAGTTTTTGTGTAATAGTTGTTTAATGACTAAAAGCAGACTTTAGGGAGTGCACTGACTACAGTTTTTAAATTTACGTATAGAAACAGTTATGAAAAGTAGTAAAAAGTAAAAAAATAACAGATGTTATAGTTGATTTGTAAGCAAAAATTTGTTTTTATCATCTTTTTTACTTATCTTTGCGCCCAAAGTAGTTCAAGAAGTGGAGAAAATACGCAGATAACTGGCGTAAACCGACCTAAATCAGAACTAATAGCTAAAGATATATAAAGATATATTATGTAATGCAGACAGTAAAAGAAGAATCGTATCAAGCGATATTTAGGAAGTACTATCCTCGAATGTTTTATTATGCTAAACGTATCGTAGGGGAGGATGCTGCCGATGATGTAGTTCAAGAAGCTTTTCTTGAATTGTGGAATCGTATGGATGCATTGGAGACGGATGTCCCGCAGATAGAATCATACCTCTATAAGACTATTTACTCAAGAGGATTGAATTACTTGAAGCGCTATAAGAAAGTCAATACTGCAGCCATTGAAGATATCAACGAAATGCGTATGTCGTGCTACTTCT
The DNA here is from genome assembly GCF_003461825.1 of Prevotella sp. AM42-24. Classification (NCBI taxonomy): domain Bacteria; kingdom Pseudomonadati; phylum Bacteroidota; class Bacteroidia; order Bacteroidales; family Prevotellaceae; genus Prevotella; species Prevotella sp. AM42-24. The sequence continues at coordinate 28,224 of NZ_QTXV01000021.1, forward strand.
CTTCGTTGGGAGATGGAGAACAGGACATGGAAAACATGGAGTTGAGAAGAAAAATCAATCAGGCCATAGGGGAACTTCCTGATAAATGCAGGGAAATATTCGTTTTGAGCTATCTCAAGGATATGAAAAATAGTGAGATTGCTCTGATGATGAACGTATCCGTACGTACCGTTGAAGCTCATATTTATAAGGCTTTAAAGTCTCTTAGGGCTCGTTTGGGAACTTTTTTTGTATTTTTTATACCTTTTTTATAGGTTATTGAGTAAGTGTTTTCTCAACAATTATTGTTATGGTATTTAATTAGATCATTAATTTAAAAGGATATTAAGCAAGATTGTTATATGATAAATGAGGAATTAAAGGCGAGATTCTTGGCAGGTGAGTGTACGGAAGAGGAACTCATCGCATTAAGGGATATGTTGAAGAATTCTCCGGAGGAAAAACAAGAACTTTTCAAAGAAGAAAAGTTGAGCGATGAGCTCAAGGCACAGTTCATGCCAAAGACCCAACTGGTGCTTGCTGAACAGAGAATGCAGGCTAAGATCAGGGAGATGAAGGATGAACAGCAGGCTGAGCATCATGCGCATATAATAGGTATGTGGCGTCGGGCTGCAGCGATTGCTGTGGTCTGCGTATTGGGTGGATTGGCCTGGTTCTATCTCCAGCACAATCCGATTTCTAATATGCAGATGCAGGTGGTGATGGCCAGTGCCGACAAAGATACGACGATTACTTTACCTGATGGAACTAAGGTCTGGCTCAACAAACTTGCTTCCATCAAATATCCGAAAGAGTTTGATGGTTCCGACCGTAAGGTAGAGATAGACGGTGAAGGTTATTTTGAGGTGACCAAAAATCCGCACAAGCCTTTCATCGTAGAGAGCGATGTGATGAGTGTTAAGGTGCTCGGTACCGTTTTCAATTTCCATGTGGATAAGGCTCATCAGCAGGCTTCCGTCAGTTTGCTCGAAGGTAAGGTGAGGGTAGAAGGAAATCATGATGAGGGTATGATCGTCTTGAAACCAGGACAGAAGGCATGTGTGGATGCGCGCTTAGGTAGCATGACGGTTTCTGAAACCGATGTCTATAAGGATGCAATGTGGCATGAGCACAAGACTTCCTTCAATAATGCAAGCGTGAATGAAATTGCCAAGATGCTGGAGAATATCTACGATGTGCAGGTGGTTGTTGATCCTACCATCGATCAGGAGAATACTTACTCCGGTGTCATCAAAGAGAAGGAGACCATCGACTCGGTTCTCGATCTCTTGCAGAACACCCTGCCTATCCACTATCACGTGAAAGGCAGTAAAGTATTTATCACGAAGTAGTGAATTAGTAAGGTTTACACCTTAATTATACTGTTATACGAGAAAAAGAGAGCACTTATTCAAAAAAAATAATTTTTTGGGTAAGTGTTTTTTTGTTTTTTGCTGTTATATATTTGAAATTAATAACAACAAAAGGTAGTTATAACAACCTAAATGCTAAAAACAAGGATTATGACACATTGGTATCATTTACAAAAAACTAAAACCGCAGCTGCAGCTTTGGCTCTGATGTTGGTTTCCAGTTCCTGGACATCTGTAAAAGCCCAGATTTCGTTGAATGTTTCTCAGACCACTTTGGGAGCAGTCATCCAGAAAATCCAGAAACAGTCTAAATACCAGTTTACTTACGACGACAACTTGGCAAAGATGCAGGTGAATGCCGTTCAGGTGAAGAACGGTAAGGTAGAGGATGTTTTAAACAAGCTCTTGAAGGATAAGGGTGTATCTTATGTGATTAAGGATGGAATCATCTATCTGAAGAAAAAGGAAATTACTACAACTCCAAGCACCCAGCAACCAAGACAGAAACGTACATATAAGGGTACGCTTCTCGATGAAAACAAGGAACCTCTCATTGGCGCTGCCATCCTCGTAAAAGGCACCAATCATCGTGCTGTAACTGATATGGATGGTAATTTTACCATCGAGACCGATGAACCTGCCCCTGTCTTGCAGTTTACATATCTCGGATATAAGACGATGGATATGGCTGCAAAGGAAGGACATAACGTGAACGCACAGATGTTTCCTGACTCTCAGGCGCTGAAGGAAGTGGTGGTTACTGCCCTCGGTATCAAGCGCGAGAAGAAGATGTTGGGATATTCCGTACAGGATGTCAAGGCGGATGCTCTCAATACGACTGGCGACCCTTCTGTGACTGGTGCCCTCGACGGTAAGGTGGCTGGTCTGCAGATGAATACTTCCAGCACGGGTCTCGGCGGTTCTACCAAGATCACTATCCGTGGAAACTCTTCTCTTACTGATAATAACCAGCCTCTTTGGGTGGTAGATGGTGTTCCTTTTACCGACAACCAGAGTTCTGATGCTTCTGCTTATGGCGGATACGACCGTGGTGGCACTTCTCTGGACATCAACCCAGAGGATATCGAGTCTATCTCGGTACTCAAAGGTGCCAACGCTGCAGCCCTCTATGGTTCACGTGCAGGTAATGGTGTGATCTACGTTACAACCAAGAAGGGTAGTCATAAGCAGGGCTTCGGCATCACATACAACGGTAACTTTACTTGGAGTAAGGTGGCTGAAACAATCCCTATGCAGAAGCAGTACGGACAGGGCTCTCAGGGTGCTACGGTTTATAAGACTGATGAGGATGGCAACAAGACGCTTTCCAGCGAGTTGGCATTCGGTGCTCCGCTTGATGGCAGAATGGAACCTTCTTTTCTAGGTGAGAACATCGCTTACCGCTATTATGGCGATAAGTTGAAGGATTACTTCAATACAGGTTTCTCCCAGTTCCATACCGTAGCTCTCGGAAATTCTGATGAGAAAGGTCATTTCCGTCTCTCTTTGGGTTTCAACGACAATAAGGGTCTTTTCGATGGAGAGAAATTGGATAAGCTGATAGTTGACCTTAATGCAGGTAGAACTATCAATAAGTATCTTTCTACAGATAGCAAGATTTCTGTTTCTCGCATGAAAGCCGAGAACCGTCCGATGACTGGTCTCAATGGAGAGGTAGCCCAGTTGCTTCTCATTCCTGGCAACGTGCGTTTGCAGGATCTTCAGACTTATACAACTCAGGACCAATTGCATCGCAACTGGTTCGGACCAGATATGCAGTATGCCAACCCATACTATGTTCGTCATCGCTTCCAGAATAGTGATGAGCGTTGGCGTGCCTTCGGTTACTATGGTGCTAATGTCAACGTAACCGACTGGTTGAAGTTTAATGCTAAATATGCTTTCGATTACTATCGCACACGCATCCAGGCCACAGACTTGAGTTTGGGTAACTCTGCTGTGAGCATTCCGGGCAGACACTGGAGCGAGATCGTTACCGATGATAATATGAGCCGTTCGGAGGAAAACAACTTCGAGCACAATATCTCTTTCCTCTTCTTGGGTGACAATCAGGTGACCAAGGATTTGCGCTTGGGTTACAATCTGGGCGCCAACATCATGTACCAGAAGTACGAGTTGCTGAGTGCTGCTACCAAGAATATGTTGGAGAAGGATAATTGGATTTTCAATACAGGTTATCAGTTGACCAATGCCAGTGAGAATGGTCATGAGCGCTCTATGTACTCAGCCTTCGGTTCTTTGCAGTTGGCTTTCCGTGAGTATCTCTCATTGGATCTTACAGCCCGCAATGACTGGTCATCTACCTTGCCAAAGGACAACCGTTCTTTCTTCTATCCAAGTGCAAGTGTGAGCTATATCTTCAGCGATTTCATGCGCTCTATCAACCATCCGTTGCCAGCGTGGATGACTTTCGCCAAGACTCGTCTGTCTTTCGCTCAGGTAGGTAAGGACCCAAATCCATACAATCTCTACAACACCCGTTCTTATACCTATGAGAATGGCATCCGTGTGCCAATTCCACAGACCGTGAAGAAGAACAACAACCTGAAACCAGAGATCAAGTCTTCCTTTGAGTGGGGTCTTGAGATGAAGTTCCTGGAGAACCGTTTGGGATTTGATTTCACCTATTATTATACCAAGACCAAGAACCAGGCTATGCTTGTAGATGCATCTGCTCCTTGGACACAGCAATGGGTGAATGCAGGTAAGATTACCAACAAGGGTATTGAGCTGATGCTTTACGGCACACCTGTCAAGACCAAGGACCTCAAGTTCGACCTCACCATGAATATTTCCAAGAATATCTCCCGTGTAGATGAACTGGCTAATGGCGTGGATCACATCTACTTTAATGGCGATGGCAACATGCCAGTCAAGGTAGGTGCGAAGGCAGGAGGTAAGTTGGGCGATATCTATGCCAATAACCTCATCAAGCGCGATGCGAATGGTCAGATGGTGATTGGCGAGAACGGTCTTCCGATGCCTGTTACCAGTAGTGATGCCGGCGGAAATCTGGAGCAGTATATCCTCGATCATCCTATCGGAAACATCGAGCCAAAACTTCTCATGTCTGTTACTCCAAGTCTGAACTATAAGGGTGTAAGTCTCACTGCGATGTTTGATATGCGATTTGGCGGCGATATCGTGAGCGTATCAGAAGGTATGGCTACTGCTGTAGGAACTTCAGAGCGTTCGGCTTATCGTGGTGAGTACAAGGAGTTGAATGGAGTGAGCGACTACTATATGGTAGTTCCTGGCGTGACAGCCGACGGACAGGTGAATACCAAGGAGGTAAGTGCACAGTCTTACTATTCCAACATCGGTTTGTACAAGTCGCAGAAGGGTTATGCAGAGATGTTTATCCACAGCGCTTCCTATATCAAGTTGAAGGAACTCGCATTGGGTTACAGCCTGCCAAAGAGCGTGCTCAAGAAGACTCCTCTTACCAATGTGAAGTTGTCATTCGTGGCACGTAATCTCTGCTTCCTGCTGAAACATACACCAGGCAATCCTGATGGAGGTTATGATACTTCTATGTTCTCACAGGCCCTTGACTTTGCCGCAGTGCCATATACCCGCACCTTCGGTTTCTCAGTCAATGTAGGCTTCTAAATACTATCAACTACATCATAAACAGTTCAAGACAATGAAAAAGACGATTATATTCAAGACGATGCTTGTGTCCATGGCATTGGTAAGTTTATCTTCCTGCTATGACATGGATGAGATGAGCAAGAATCCATACGAATTGCCTGATAACACTACTGGCGGCGGTGAAGAGCAGCCTGGTGAAGATGACAATACCAAGTATGCCGATATCAATATCGACTATAAGGTGAGCAAGGAAGACTCCTTGGCGTTGAAGAGTGAGTTGAGCTCTGCCAACTCTGTTTTCCGCAACTTCCTCTATGAGGGATTTTTCAACGACTATCAGACCACTACCAACCTGAGTCATGACATCTATGCGGGTTTCGTGGCCAACAACCAGCCCAAGCATGCAGGCGCATCTCCTGATTATTCTTATAAAGATGGATGGAGCAATGCGCGCTGGAGACATTTCTATACCGACCGTAGCAGTGAGTATCGTACCTTGTTGCGTGCCTACAAGTTCAACGAAAATACCAAGAAGTACAAGAACTTGTTCTATGCCACACGTATCTACTATGCGTTCTTAGCACTTGCCAATACCGATACTTATGGCGATATGCCTTTCAAAGAGTATGTGCAGGCCAAGATTCCTGAGACCAACAATGTGTCTTACAACACCCAGGCTGAGGTTTACGATGCCATGTTCCGTATGTTGGAGCAGGCTGTAGACAGTATCAAGCCAACGGATGCAACCCAGATTGGTTATACCACAGACGATATCTGCTATCATGGTGACTGGAACAAGTGGCTCCGCTTTGCCAATTCTTTGCGCCTTCGCATGGCTTTGCGTATTTCCAATGTAGATCCTGCCCGTGCTAAGGAGGAGGCTCAAAATGCTCTCAACAACCAGTATGGACTGATGCAGAGCAATGAAGACAATATGCAGATTGTTCCTAAGTATGCTCCTGTAAGCCAAGGTGGTACTGATGACGGTGGTAACGAGCATCCACTGGTGATGTGTAGTGTTTGCTACAATGGTGAGAGTGTGATGTCTAAAGACTTGGAGAACTTCTATCGCAACGCCAGTGAAGGTGGTGCAGAATACAAGATCAAGACAGGCCGTAATAACTATACCACCAAGAAGATAGACCCACGTTGCTTGGTAAGCTGGTATCGTGGCAAGATGACAGCGAGCACTTTGGAGGCAGGTGAAGATAGCCAGAGAGAAGACTTCGTAGGTTGTGAGCGTGGTGCTCAGGCTCCTGTCATTGATATGGGAACCTTGAATTATTCACTCACCCGTACTGCGCCTAAGAGTCTGGGCAAGAACTTGGATCCTAACTACTTCTTCAGTCGTGAGCGTGCTTACCTCCTCTTGGGCTATGCTGAGTCTGAGTTCCTGAAGGCAGAGGCTGTTTTGCGTGGATGGGCAGGCATGGAACTTACAGGTACCGTAGAGGATTACTATAAGTCTGGTATCAAGGCATCTATGGACTACTACGGCATTGCAAATGACAAGGCACAGGCTTACATCGATGGTGAGAAGGCCCTTACGGGTAAGGTGTTCGAGGGTAAGGGCAAGGAGAAGCAGCTTGAAGCAATCATCACCCAGAAGTGGATGGCTATCTTCCCTAATGGTAATGAGGGATGGGCTGAGTTCCGTCGCACCGACTATCCTGCTTTGGCAAATCAGTTGACCAACAATAGTGGAGGTGACGTGCCTATGGGTAAGAATATCAAGCGCATTCTCTATCCTTTCAGCGAGAATAACAACACTTACTTCACTTCTCATCCAGAACTCCAGAAGGTGAATACTCAGGGCACAAGACTCTGGTGGGATGTGGCTGATACCAATGACGCTGACGGCCATCGCCTGCAGCCAAACAATTTCAGATAATCATTCAGACTGTTGTCTATGAAAAGAAAATCAGTTTTGTTCATATTTGTATTCTTCACCTTGATGGCGCAAGCCGTCAGGGTGAATGTACAGAATGCGGTAGATTTCGTGCAGCCTCTCATGGGTTCCGATTCCGACCATGGACTTTCCACAGGCAATACTTATCCTGCCATCGCCATGCCTTGGGGCATGAATTTCTGGGTTCCACAGACAGGAAAGATGGGCGACGGATGGCAATATACCTATGCAGCTAAGAAGATAAGGGGTTTGAAGCAGACGCATCAACCGAGTCCCTGGATCAATGATTACGGTCAGTTTTCATTGATGCCTATCGTTGGCAAACCGGTATTTGATGAGGAGCAGCGTGCCAGCTGGTTCTCTCATAAGGCAGAGAAGGCTACACCTTATTATTATAGTGTCTATCTCGCCGACTATGATGTGACGGCAGAACTCTGTCCTACGGAACGTGCAGCCCTGATGTCCTTCACCTTTCCTCAGACCGATAGTGCTCATGTGGTAGTTGATGCTTTCGACAAGGGCAGCTTCATCAAGGTTTTCCCGAAGGAGCGAAAGGTGGTGGGCTTTTCTACCCGCAATAGTGGAGGTGTTCCTGAGAATTTCAGAAATTACTTCGTCATCGAGTTCGACCATGATTTTGAGGCTTTAGTCAATGTGAAGGATGGTCAATACCAGGGTATGGTTCAGGGCGGTTATCAGGAGGCTTACCAGCAGGAAGGCAATCATGTGGGCACCATCATCTCCTTCAAGATTCGTCAGAGAGGCGAGAAGGTTGTGGCTCGTGTGGCTTCTTCCTTCATCAGTGAGTCACAGGCCTGGCAAAACCTTCAGGAATTGGGACAGGCAGATATGCAGCAGCTCTGTCAGCAGGGTAGAAACCGCTGGAATGAGGTGCTCGGCAAGATAGAAGTGGAGGATGAGGACATTGACCATCTCCGTACTTTCTTTAGCTGTCTCTACCGCTCCGTTCTCTTCCCTCGTGCCTTCTATGAGAAGACTGCAGCCGGTGAGGTGATTCACTACAGTCCTTACAACGGAACCGTACAGAAAGGCTATATGTTTACTGATACCGGTTTCTGGGATACTTTCCGCTGCCTTTTCCCACTGCTCAATCTGATGTATCCTTCTGTGAATGAGAAGATTCAGGCGGGTCTTGCCAATACCTATCTCGAGAGCGGATTCCTGCCAGAGTGGGCGAGCCCGGGGCATCGCGGTTGCATGGTGGGCAACAACTCAGCCTCTGTGGTGGCCGATGCTTATCTTTCCGGTTTACGTGGTTATGATGCAGAGACCCTTTGGCAGGCTGTGGTTCATGGAGCCAATGCCGTTCATCCTGAAGTGAATTCTACAGGGCGTCATGGTTTTGAGTACTACAATAAGTTGGGCTATGTGCCTTATGATGTGAAAATCAATGAAAGTGTGGCCCGTACCTTGGAATATGCCTATGATGACTGGTGCATCTACCAGTTTGGCAAGGCGCTCGGCAAGTCGAAGAAGGAACTGAAACCTTTTGCCAAGCGAGCGATGAACTATGAGAAGGTGTTCGACAGGGAGAGTGGTCTGATGCGCGGAAGATTGCTGAATGGAAAATTCCAGTCTCCTTTCAATCCGCTCAAGTGGGGCGATGCCTTTACCGAGGGAAATGCCTGGCATTATACCTGGTCGGTATTCCACGATCCTGAAGGACTCATCCGTCTGATGGGCGGAAAGGAGAAGTTCAACCAGATGCTTGACTCGGTATTCCTTCTCCCTCCTGTTTTCGATAATAGCTATTACGGATTTACCATCCATGAAATCAGAGAGATGCAGGTGATGAACATGGGCAATTATGCACACGGCAACCAGCCTATCCAGCACGCCATCTATCTCTATGATTATAGCGGACAACCTTGGAAGTGCCAGTATTGGGTGCGACAGGTGATGGACCGCCTCTACACACCGACACCAGATGGTTATTGCGGCGATGAGGACAACGGTCAGACTTCTGCCTGGTATGTTTTCTCTGCGATGGGCTTCTATCCGGTTTGCCCGGGTTCAGGACAGTATGCATTGGGTACTCCTTACTTCAAGTCTATGAAACTCCATCTGGAGAACGGACAGCAGGTAAGCATACAGTCGGAAGGTGACGGATGCTATGTTGATGACATGCAGATGAACGGAAAGAAGTATGATCTTAATTATCTTGACCTGAATTCCCTGAGACAGGGTGCGCAGATCTCTTTCCGCCTTTCTGAAAAACCGAATTTGCAGAGAGGTATTCAGGAGTCAGATGCGCCATACTCTTTCTCAAAATTCATGAAATAGTATCATTAAAATATATCTTAAATTCAGAAAATGAGAAGAAGATTCTTTCCTATATTATTATTGTTGGCTTGTGTGATAGGTGGAGACTATCCACAAGCCGCTTTTGCTCATGATAAAGCTCAGGCAACCTCCAGTCTGACCCAATTTGTCAATCCAAGAATCGGAACGGGCGGTCATGGTCATGTATTCCTCGGTGCCAACGTACCTTTCGGTTATATTCAGCTGGGACCTACTGAGCATACCCGTGGTTGGGACTGGTGTTCCGGTTATCATCAGTCAGACTCCATTCTCATCGGCTTTGGTCATCAGCATCTCAGCGGAACGGGTATCGGAGAATTAGGCGATGTTGCTTTCCTCCCGGTGACAGATGCTCATCAGAAGGAAGTGCTCTTCCATCATGCCAATGAGAATGTTCGCCCGGGCTATTATGCAGTGAAATTGCAGCAGCCGAATGTATGGGTGGAACTTACCGCCACCAAGCGTGCTGGTTTCCATCGCTATACCTTTGGGGCAGACGTGAAGAAGGCACAGTTGGTACTCGACCTTTTCCAGGGTATCGGATGGGATAAACCTACCGATTATGCGCTGGATGAGGTGAAGGAAACTGCAGTGGCAGGTCATCGCTTCTCTACAGGATGGGCGAAGGACCAGAAGAATTTCTTCGTGGCTGAGTTCTCTCAACCGGTTCAAGTACAACCGCTCGATAGTGGACGCTGGCTGGTTCAGGTGGCAGATGCCACCCGCCCTCTGATGATCAAGGTTGGTCTCTCTGCAGTCAGCATTGCCAATGCCCGACAGAATCTGCAAACAGAGATTCCTGACTGGAATTTCCATCAGGTAGTGGCGCAGGCTGACGAGGCATGGAATCGGGAATTGAGCAATGTGATGGTGGAAACTTCAGATTCCATAGCTCGCCGCATTTTCTATACAGCCATGTATCATTCGATGACCGCTCCATCCGTATTCTCTGATGTCAACGGAGAATATCGCGGTGCCGACGGTAAGGTGCATCAGGGTGATTTCACCAATTATACCACCCTTTCACTCTGGGATACTTATCGTGCAGCCCATCCGCTGATGACGCTCATCCACAAGGAAATGCTCCCAGACGTGGCAAGTACCTTTATCAACATCTATCGCCAGCAGGGTAAGCTCCCGGTATGGCATCTGATGGGCAATGAGACCGACTGCATGGTGGGCAATCCGGGCATCCCGGTGCTTGCCGACCTTGTGCTCAAAGGTTATGTGAAGGACAAGGAGGGAGCCTATGAGGCCATGAAACAGTCGGCATTGCGTGAAGACAGAGGCCTCGGTCTTCTCAAGAAATATGGTTACCTGCCTTATGATAAGGATCCGAAAATGGAGACTGTGGCTAAGGGACTGGAATATGCGCTGGCAGATGACTGCGTGGCGAAAGTGGCCCGACTCTTAGGCAAGAAGGTGGATGCGAAGTATTTCGCAGAACGTGCCCAGAGTTATCGTAAATACTTCGACCCGAAGACCGGTTTTATGCGTGGCATCGGTACCGACGGCAAGTTCCGCGAACCGTTTAATCCATTCTCAGCCGTTCATCGTCAGGATGATTATACCGAGGGAAATGCCTGGCAATACACCTGGCTCGTTCCACATGATGTACACGGACTTGTAAAGCTTTTCGGTAATGAACAGAAATTTGTGACCAAGCTCGACTCCCTTTTCATCGTAATGGGCAATATGGGCGATAATGCCTCTCCTGATATTTCTGGTCTCATCGGACAGTATGCCCACGGTAATGAACCGAGTCATCAGGTACTCTATATGTATAATTATGTAGGTCAGCCTTGGAAGGCAGCCCGTCTCATCCGCCAGACCATGAATGAGATGTATAAGGATGATTTCGACGGTTTGAGTGGAAACGAGGATGTGGGTCAGATGTCAGCCTGGTATATTCTCTCTGCGATGGGACTCTATCAGGTAGAACCTGCAGGCGGCAAGTATATCATCGGCAGTCCGGTCATGGACAAGGCTACCATCAGCTTGGGCGACGGCAAGAACTTCTCCATTATCTGCAAGAACAACAGTCCGGAAAATATCTACGTGCAGTCTGCCAAACTCAACGGCAAGACCTATACCAAGTCGTATATCATGTACCAGGATATGATGAAGGGAGGAACCCTCGAACTCCAGATGGGCAATCAGCCATCCAAGTGGGGAACCCGTGGTGCAGATAGACCTTAAAAGAAATCACAATTTAAATCGAAACATAAATAAACCCAGACAATGAGAAAAACAATATTTGCAATAGCCCTGATGTCGGCAATGTCGGCGATGGCACAAGAGCATGCTGAGGTAGATGTTCATGCCCGCTACACTAAGGTGGTAACACCTGTCAATGGCAAGTATGAGTCCAAGCGTCCGCCTGTAGCTGAGCGTCTCTTTACTTCAGAGGCAGTGGAGAAGAAAATCAAGGAAGTACAGAAACTCCTCAAGAAGAATCCGAAACTCGCCTGGATGTTCGCCAACTGTTATCCGAACACGCTGGAAAGTACGGTGCATTATCGCCAGTTGGCTAATGGCGATGACGATACCTTCGTCTATACAGGTGATATTCCTGCCATGTGGCTTCGCGATTCAGGTGCTCAGGTTTGGCCATACGTAGCCCTTGCCAACAAGGATGAGAAATTGAAGAAGATGCTGCGTGGTGTTATCCTGCGCCAGTTGAAGTGCATCAATATCGACCGTTATGCCAATGCCTATAACGACGGACCTACCGGAGCAGGTTGGCAGAAGGATGATACCGAGATGAAGGCAGAGGTTTTCGAGCGCAAGTATGAGATAGATTCTTTCTGTTATCCTATCCGCCTCGCTTACGAGTACTGGAAGGTAACAGGCGATGACTCCATCTTCGGAGAAGACTGGATGCAGGCTATCGGAAATATCCTCAAGACCTTCCATGAGCAGCAGCGCAAGGAAACAGCCAAGGCTTACCACTTTACCCGCATGACCGATCGTGCCTTCGATACCGTGGGCTGGGATGGTTTCGGAGCTCCTGTCAAGCCAGTTGGTCTCATTGCTTCCCTGTTCCGTCCTTCAGACGATGCCACGATTCTTCCGTTCCTGATTCCTTCCAATTTCATGGCGGTTTCTGCGATGAATAAGGCGGCTGAAATTCTGAAGCATGTGGCAGAGAAATCAGAGACTGAGCAGAAGAATAAGGCACTCGGGATTGCACAGGATTGTTCTGCCTTGGCAGCCGAGGTCAAGGATGCCCTGCAGAAATATGCAGTCTATGATCATCCTAAATATGGCAAGATTTATGCGTATGAGGTAGATGGTTTCGGCAACCGTCTTCTGATGGATGATGCCAATGTTCCATCGCTTTTAGGTATGGGCTATTTGGGTGATGTTGAGATGAATGATCCGATCTATCAGAACACTCGCCGTTTCGTATGGAGCGAGGACAATCCTTGTTTCTTCCGTGGCAAGGCAGGCGAGGGTATCGGCGGTCCGCACATCGGTTATGATATGCCTTGGCCGATGTCTATCATGATGAAGTGCTTCACAGCCCAGAGTGATGATGAGATTCGCTGGTGCATGAAGACCCTCCTGAATACCGATGCAGGGATGGGATTCATCCATGAATCTTTCCATAAGGATGATGCTTCGAAATACACCCGTGCCTGGTTTGCATGGCAGAACACCCTCTTCGGAGAGTTGGTCATCAAGCTCATCAATGATGGTAAGGTAGATTTGCTCAATAGTCTCTAATTGATTTCCCAAAACGTCACTAATTGATTTTTCTAAAAAGTAACGACAATGAACGAAATTAAAATCATAGGTTCTGCTCTTCCCAACATTCCTTGGGAAGACAGACCAGAAGGAAGCTGCGTGCCGCTCTGGCGCTATTCCCAGAATCCGATTATCAAGCGTAATCAGCTACCCGACTCCAATAGTATCTTCAATAGTGCAGTAGTTAAGTTTAAGGACGGTTTTGCAGGTGTATTCAGATGTGATGACAAGAATCGTCGTATGACTCTTCATGCCGGTTTCAGCAAGGATGCCGTACATTGGGACATTGATGAGGACACCATCCATTTCGAATGCGATGATCCTGAGGTAGGAGAGTGGGTCTATGGTTACGACCCTCGTGTTTGCCAGATAGGAGATAAGTATTATGTCACCTGGTGCAATGGTTATCATGGACCAACGATTGGTGTGGCATGGACAGAGGATTTCAAGACCTTCCATCAGGTAGAGAATGCTTTCCTGCCATACAATCGCAATGGCGTGATGTTTCCTCGCAAGATCAATGGCAAGTTTGCCATGCTGAGTCGTCCGAGTGATACTGGTCATACTGCCTTCGGTGACATCTTCTATAGCGAGTCACCTGATTTGGAGTATTGGGGGCATCATCGTCATGTGATGGCTCCTGCAGCTTTCGAGGAGAGTGCTTGGCAATGTATGAAGATAGGTGCTGGCCCGGTGCCTATCGAGACTTCTGAAGGATGGTTGTTGCTCTATCATGGTGTGCTCCATTCCTGCAATGGATATGTTTATGCTTTTGGTGCAGCCTTGCTCGATTTGGATGAACCGTGGAAAGTATTGGGCCGTTCAGGTCAGTATTTGATTACTCCTCAGGAGCTCTACGAGTGTGTAGGAGATGTACCTAATGTCTGCTTCCCATGCGCATCTCTCTGTGATGCAGAGACGGGTCGCATTGCAGTATATTATGGTTGTGCAGATACCGTTACCGGATTAGCCTTCGGTTATGTACCGGAAATCATCGACTTCATCCGCCGTACCAATATTATCAAGTAGAATCTTCAGAAAATATATAGATTTTTCATAATCAATATCTATTTCATAAAACAGATTTATCAATAAGGCTATAAATTGATGTTAAGTTAAGATGTATTATTTATCTAAAAAAAGTTGTTTTTAGGTTTAGTTTAGGTTTATTAAAACCGCTATAGTTTTGCGTGAGCATAGCTATAGCGGTATTTTTTTGAATAAAAAATAAAAAAAATGCATTTTGACTAAGTAGTTTGGTTTTTATTCTTGTTATAAGTGCAGAAAATAGCTAAAAACGAGGAAAAAATCTCAAAAACGGCGAGATACTCAAAAGCAGAAAATAAATTATTAACTATACAATATTAACTTAAACCTTTAAAGTATGAGACTAAATCGACTTTTTAGCGTTGCAATGCTCTCCATTATATTTGGAGGTACAGCAAGTGCTCAACAGCCTTATGGTGGTTGCTGGCATCCGGAACACGTCAAGAACTGGTCCCCAGAAACTGACAAGAATGCCAAGTTCAATCGTTCTAAGGTGCCATTGGCAAAACGTTTCAAGGAGCCAACCTTGATGAAAGCCAATAAAAACCAGTTCTATGAGGGACAGGTATGTAATGCAACCATTCTTTTCCCTACATGTAGTTCTTGCCCATCTCAGGGCGCTAACAACTTCTTGGGATACCAGCCAACTTACTGGCAGTATATGGATAAACTCGTTTATTGGGCAGGTTCTGCCAGCGAGGGTATTATTATTCCTCCACCAGCACCATCTACAGATGCTGCTCACCAGAGTGGTGTGAAATCTCTCGGTCAGATATTCTTCCCTCCTTATGCTTTCGGAGGAAACCAGGCTTGGGTTCGTGAAATGCTTACCAAGGAGAATGGCTCTTACATCTTTGCCAAGAAATTGTATGAAATCGCTAAGTATATGGGCTTCGATGGTTGGTTTATCAACCAGGAGTCTGGTGGCTCTACTCTCTCAGAATGGGCTGGTTTCATCAAAGAGTTTAATGCACTCGCTGATGCAGACGGCAATAGCCACATGGAAATCCAGTGGTACAATGCATCTGGTTCACCAAGTCCAACCATTCTGAAGTCACATAAGAATACTTCTCAGTTCTTGGAGTATGGAGCTAATGGCGATTATCGTAGTCAGGCAAGCCAGCTGGGCTGTACAGAGGAAGAGACTTTCTCTAAGATCTATGCAGGTATCCAGGTGGTAAGTAGTGGTCATACCGGATTCGGTTATTACCTCAACAGATCTATGCCAACGACCGGCCACGTAGGTTCTATTGACTTGTTCTGTCCAGAGGAGCGTATCTGGAAGGATAATGTAAAGAACCTTCTTGGTAGTGATGATACAGGTCCAAGCGCATATGCTGCTATTCAGAAAACCTTTAAAAATGAAGAGCAGATGTGGGTAAATCAGGAAGGTGATCCAACAGTCACATCTACCACATCTTGGCCAGGAATTTCCAACCGCGTATTGGAGCGTTCTACTATCACTAATATGCCTTTCGTCAGCTCATTCTGCGTAGGTGTGGGTAAGCACCGCTTTGTAGAGGGTATCAAGAATGGTACACAAGACTGGTATCATAGTGGTGTACAGAGCATCATGCCAACATGGCGCTGGTGGATAGAGAACAAGGGCAACCTGACAGCTTCTATCAACTGGGATGATGCTTACAACTTCGGTTCAAGCATCGAGGTGAGCGGAAGCTTGACAACAGGTGATCACCTCATGCGTCTCTATAAGACGATGATTCCTGTAACATCAGGTGGAACTCTCCGTATTGTTTACAAGACCACTACTCCTGGTAGTGTAGAGATGAAGTTGGCTACAGAGAGTTCTGTCAACCCAGATGTAACTCTGACCGATGCTACAGTAACAGAGAAGAACGGCTGGACCATCGCTGACTACGACTTGACATCACTCAATGGCAAGACCATCTATATGATTGCCCTCAACATGAAGAGTGAGACAGAGGTTTCTTACTATCAGTTGAAACTCGGTGAACTCGCTGTGTTGCCAGCAGCTTATGCTCCTGCAAGCGTTACCGTTGAGAACCTTGCATCTACAACTACTCTCGGTGCAGAAAAGAGTGATGTTCGTTTGACATGGGATTATACCTATAACGACGACTTCGATCACTTCGACATCTATAAGAAGTATGAAGATGGCGAGCGCATCTTGGTAGGTCAGACTCGTGGCGAGGCTTTCTATGTTCCTACATTCGTTCGTAATGGCGTAGATAATTTCCTTGAGATGGAAGTAGTTCCTGTAATGAAGGATATGAAGCAGCAGCCTGCTAAGAGTATCAAGCTCGACTATCCTAAGGGTACAGCTCCTGTAGTTACCTTCTCTTTGGGTAAGAGTTACCTCGAAGTTGGTGAAACTACATCTATCACAGCTAAGGGTACAGGTAAACCTACTGCTTGGGAGTGGATTTTGCCAGAGGGCTTGGACTTCAAGCCAGGTACTCCTACTAATGAGGAGACTATCCAGGTAGTGGCTAAGAAGCCAGGTAAGATGAATGTTACTGTAAAGGTTACTAACGTTGTTGGTACTTCTACTACTACAAAGCAAGTTATCGACGTTATTGCTAAAGAAGACGCTGCTACTGTTTACAACGTAGTAAAAGACAAGAAGGTGGTTAGCTACTCTAACTCTACCAACTATAAAGAGACACCTTGGAAGATTATCGATGGCGTAACTTATCCAACCGAAACCAGTGATAAGTGGTGTACATTGCAGAGCGAACGTTGGGCTATCTTCGATTGCCAGAGCGCATATCGTATCTATGGTTTCCGTATCTATGATGGTAACTATGGTCCTGAGAGTGGTGTTGAACAGATCAACAACTATAAGATTCAGTTGTCTAACGACGGTGAGACCTGGACAACAGTGGTTGATGCTGAAAATCGTGTAAGCGAGAGCGTCAAGACCGACTACATTCCTCCTTACAAGGCACGTTACGTGAAGTTGATTCCTGAGGCTAACGGTACTCTCCGTATTTGGGAGTTTGAAGTATATGGTTCTGAGGACAACAATATGTCTATTTCGGTTCCTTCTTCTGAGATGAAGATGAACGCTGGTGAGACACAGAACATCGTTGTAACTTACGACTTGAATGGTGATCCAAGAGATCCTAAATTCTCTTGCCGCGTGAAGTCTTCTGCTGGTTTGAAGGTGGGTACTATCACAGAAGATCAGGCTAACTGCACATTCACTATCCCTGTAACAGCAGGTATGAAGATGGGTGTTGAGAAAGTTACTATCACTGTTGACAATGGTGGTACATATAAGGAGCGTGTTGTGAATATTAGCATCGACTCTAATACACAGCCTAATGTCTTGACAGGTGCTACTGCTGAGGTTCGTCACTATCAGGGTGATGGTGGATTCGGTGTTGCATTCGACAAGTTCGATATCCCTGGCTTGACAGATGGTGACAAGGCTGCTGAGGCTCTTGGAGCAATCGAGACACCTTCTACTCATAAAGATGACGCATGGGCTATCTTTACTGCACCAGAGGGCAAGTCTTGGAATCTCTCTAAGGTTGCTATCCACATCCCTAACAACAACAAGGGTACAAATGATAACGATGAAGCAGGTATCGTCAACAAGGAGATTAGCATCGCTGTAGGTAACGATATCAATAACTTGAAGCGCGTGAAGACATTCTCTGACCTGGGTGAGGTTTCTAAGTTGGAGTACATCTTGCCAGACTTCGAGGAGACTAAGTATATCGCAGTGATCTGTAACTTGAATCCATACTTCTATCCTTCTTTGGCTGAGGTTGAGGCTTATGAGCAGTTTGCAGCAGCTATGCCAGCAGTAGCTCCCGTAGCAGTGACAGGTTGGAATGTCGATGTTATCGCAGAGGGTAAGCCTTCTAAGAGTTTCAGTGATGATATTCTTGACAACCAGGGTTGGGTATTCTATACTGATGGTGTTCAGAAGGAAGGTGCACTTTGTGGCAGCGATGGTATCGTGACAACAGCGAAGGGAACTCAGTTCCAGATGGCAGACTTCAGTCAGAAGAATGCTCTCACTCTCAGATCTTACTACTCAACTGGTAATCTGAACTTCGTGACTCCAGAGAAGTGTGAGGAACTTTACTTCCTCGTTGTTTCAACCAATGGTTCTGGTAGTCTTGTGGCTTGTCCATATTACACAGATGGTAGTCATGGTTATAATGATCGTTTCACGCCTCAGGATTGGTTTGCTGAAACTCCATCGGGTAGCGAAGCTGTATATGGCTTGGGTCGTATTATCACAAAACAGAGCCTTCCATATTACAAAGACGATATCGATACAGGCAAGATTCGTCTCTATGAGTACAGTGTGAAGGTTGATAAGTCTAAGGAAGTGCAGTATGTTGAGTTCACGAAGGGCTATGGTGGTGCTGGTATTATCACTGTCTTGGGTATTTCAAGAAAGGGTACTGGCGGTGTAGCTACTGGCATCGAGAATATCGAGAATCGTCCAGCGGTAAATGCAGCAGAAGGCATCTACACAATCAATGGTGTGAAGATCAACAGCTTGCAGAAGGGCATCAACATCATCAAGATGGCTGATGGTACTACAAGAAAGGTTGTTATCAAGTAAATGAGTATTGCTAAGTAATCAATACAGAAGCAATCAATACAAACAATAAAGGGGTAGGATTCACGTCCTACCCCTATTTAATATAAAGCATCATGAAGGCTTTATTTCATGATGATTTTGCTGCATACCGACAGTATTTTATAAACATCGCTGGCAGCCTTATTTTATTTACGACAATTTTAATCTCAGCGAATTGAGCACTACGCTGACGCTGGAGAAGGCCATCAGGGCACTTGCCCACATCGGAGTTATCTGGAAATTGATGCCGAAGATGTGGAGTGCTCCGGCTGCCAACGGGATGCAGATGATGTTGTAGATGAACGCCCAGAAGAGGTTCTGCCAAATCATGTGAACCGTCTTCTGACTCAGTTTTACGGCTTCCGGCAGCGCCAGAAGGTCGTCGCTCATCAGCGTAATCTGCGCCACATCCATCGCCACATCCGTTCCCTTTCCTATCGCCATGCTCACGTTGGCAAGGGCCAGGGCCTGGGTGTCGTTGATTCCGTCGCCCACCATTGCTACCTGCTTGCCTTCGTCCTGAAGTTTCTTTACCAATGCCTGCTTGTCGCCAGGCAGCACCTTGCTCTGGTAATGCTTGATGCCGGCTTTCTCAGCCCAGTAGTGAGCCGCTTCCTCCTTATCGCCACTCATCATATAGACCTCTATTCCCTTTTCCTGCAACTGCTTCATCGCTTCCTGGGCATGGGGCTTGAGGGTCTCTCTTGTCTCCAGATCCAAATCCTCCTGCTTGGTGAAATCGATGTTCTGATTAGGTATGGTGAGGGTGCCGGTCTTGTCGATGACGAGGGCGTTGATCTTGTGGAGATTCTCCAGCGCCGACGCGTCCTTGATGAGAATCTGCTTCTGCGCCGCCTTGCCGATGCCTACCATCAGGGCGGTAGGAGTAGCTAAGCCCATGGCGCAAGGACAGGCGATAACCAATACGGCTACGGCTGAAAGGATGGCCTGCGGAAGAGCAGCGTTGCCGCCTATCAGCCACCATATTAAAAAGGTGATGAGGGCGATGGCTGCCACGGCTGGAACGAAAATCAGAGCCGCCTTATCCACGATGCGCTGCACGGGCGCCTTACAGCCCTGCGCCTCCTGAACCATGCGGATGATGTGTGCCAGGGCGGTGTTCTCGCCAATCTGTTTGGCTCTCATGCGGAGCTTTCCCTGACTCGGAATGGTGCCAGCCAGCACGTT
This sequence comes from Prevotella sp. AM42-24, assembly GCF_003461825.1. Lineage (NCBI taxonomy): Bacteria > Pseudomonadati > Bacteroidota > Bacteroidia > Bacteroidales > Prevotellaceae > Prevotella > Prevotella sp. AM42-24. Next base: position 47,995 of record NZ_QTXV01000021.1, read on the forward strand.
GTCGCCTGCCTTTTTCATCGCTGGAGTCGGTTCGCCGCTGATCATCGCTTCATCTACATAGGCAGCATCGGGAGTCATGAAACTCTCTGCCTGGGTAACCACGCCATCCACCGGAATCTTCTCGCCGGCTCTTACTTCTATCATGTCGCCTATCTGAATGGTGGAAATCGGAACTTCCTCCATCTTGTAGTCGTTGGTGCCTTCTATCTTCTCGTAAGTCACCAGTCGGGCGGTTTTTGGCTGCATTCCCATCAACTGGCGAATGCTGCTCGCCGTACTGTCTTTCGCCTTTTCTTCCAGGCATCTGCCGGTCAGCACGAAGGTGATAATCATCACGGAAGCATCAAAATAAGTGTGCCATTCTATGCCTCTCGCTCCCCATACCATTTCTCCGAAGAAGGTGTTGAAGGTGCTGAAGAGGAAGGCGATGAGGGTGCTGAGTGCTACGAGCGAATCCATGTTTGCCGTATGATGCAGGAGCTGCTTCCAGGCGGAAACATAAAACTGTTTGCCGCAGTAGAGCAGGTTGGCGAGTGCCAGGAGCAGACAGATCTGGTTGGCGAAGGAACTTGTATGGGAAATCCAGCCCATGGAGAAACACATGGTCAGGATGGCGAAGAGCCAGGAAGCCAGGGTTCGACGGCGCAGGAGGGTGAACTCACGGCGGTTGATTTCCTCTACGCTTCTGTCGTTTTCGATAACGAGGTCGTAGCCGGCGTTGCTGATTTCCCGTTTCATATCTTCCAGAGAGATAATGTCGGGGTCATAATCTACCAGGGCAGTTCGGCTCGCCAGGGAAACCGAGGCGGAGTTGATGCCTTCGAGCGACTGCAGCTTCTTTTCTACATTGGCAGAGCATACGCTGCAAGCCATGCCTATTACAGGAATTGTTTTCTTCATTTTTTGTTCTATTTTAAATCCTATTCTTATTTCTTGCATTTTAAAGTGGGCTCAGTGCTCTAATTCAGTGCTCTAATAATGCAATTAAACATTTAATGTAATTGTTGTAGAAAATACTTCACCCATTTTTCGTATGTTCCAGATACTTCAACAGAAGCAATGCCGGTGAAGTATTTGAAAGAACTGCTCATCAGATTTTTTGAAAGCGAGAGCACAGGTTGTTGGATGACATTCCTATCCATCAAAAAGAGCAGGGTTAGCAACCTGCCTATTCTTCCATTTCCATCGATGAATGGATGAATCATTTCAAATTGATAATGAATGAGCGCCGCCATGATGAGGGCGTCAGTCTGTTCTTCGTAATGGATATAGTTTTCTAAGTCGGCAATAGACTTTGCCATATCCTCATAGACAGGTGGAATGAAGGGAGCAGTTGCCAGTGTGTCATCTTTTGTTCCAAGCCAGATAGGTGAGGTGCGCATCTCACCAGGGTATTTCCTTTCATTGTGCTCACCTTGCATCATTACCCAGTGTACATCCTTGAGCAATCGGCTGCTAATAGGCAGTTTCTGCATGCGTTCTACGGCAAATCTTGTGGCTTGAAGAAGGTTTTGTTCATCTAATTTGCGTTTCTTGTCTTCCTTATCTTCCTTATCATCTGTTTCAAAGAAAGCTAAGGCTAAAGACTTCTTTTCGCCATATACCAGATTCATGGAATTCTCAACTTCTTCCTTCTGCAATGCATCCATATCAGAGAGGTTGCGATTCTTCAATCTTTCATGTGCTTGAGCAAGCAGTGTTTGCATTTCTTCATCCATTTCCAGGTGAATATCCTGTAAAGGGGTTGGGACGAAAGAGCGGTATGCTCTCTCGTCCCTTCCTATAGTTCTGTAATGTCCTTGTCTATCCATTTGAATTCAATTCTTTGAGCGACTGGGCTATATCGCCAGCAATGCCCACACTCTTTTCTGCTATCTCCTGTGGAATATTGAGCTCTTGAGGCATGTTGAGCGTGATATATTTAGCATTCGGCTCACGATAAGCCAGCTGCATGATAGGTAGCTTGATGAGTCGGTTGCGCGAACCAATCCCCAACTCTAAGATAACGAGTTTTTTGCCAGAATATTTTGTAAGAAAGTGATGAAAGAGTGTTTTTTTCTTGGGGTCTGGCGCTGCAAAAAGGTCGGTCATGACACCTTCTATCTCGAAGATGCGTTTTTCATCAAACCCTGATTTCTCCAGATGCAAGTCGCCATTGCTGGTAAGGATGAAGTAATCCTTCTGGCCAATCACTTTCATGAGGTCATGCATTACCTGTGAAGGTTGGTAATCGTCTACCCAAAACTTCACCAATCGTCTGTGGAACTCTAAGCGTGCTTCAACAGTAGGATATTGAAAGTAAAGACCTTCCACAACATTTCTGAAACCATATTGCTGCTGCATGTCGCCAAACTGCCTTCGAAACATCTCGTTGTTGGCAAAGATATGATAGCCCTCGGCGATAGAGAGTCCGTTGCTGGCTCCTATGAGAATGGCATCTGCCTGGGCAATCCATTCTTGGGCTATAGTGATATTTGCATTCATATTTAATATATCCTTCCTGGTTTGAAACTTGTATCTGATACGATATGATCTGCCGGTTTGCCCAACAGTTTCTTTAATGTCACAGCGATATCTTCCTTAATGGCAATACTCTTTTTGGCAATCTCCCTTGGAACATAAGCATCCTTTGGATTGATTACAGCATAAGTGGCATTGGGCCAGCGATATACCATGTTCATAAATGGCTCCTTGATAAACATTGGAGTCATCATACCCACACCAAGCTCGAGGAAAAGCACTTTCTTGTTCATGTTCTTCTTGAGGAAATCCATATAACGTTGCATTTCTTTTCGGTAATAGCTACCCTCCAGAAACTCGTGACTGCGCCACCATGGAATCATCTCCGTACCGCAATGTGGACAACGGGGAATCAGGTCGTCGGGCAGTCTGTCACCTTCTATCTTGTCCAGCAACTCATACACCTTCTTCTTGTTGGGATAGATTTCGTCTGTACAAGTATGCTTACACTGCCAGTAGCGGAAATCGCCCTGAATGCGAGTGATCTTCTCGGCAGGGAAGGTGCGGAAAAACTGCGCATCCTGATTGGTGGTGGCAATATAATAGTTCTTGCCATCGAGTAGTTCTGCCAGATCCTCGTATGGCTCACCAGTATGACACTCATACAGGTACTTGTACTCGCGGAGCAATGCCGCCCATAGTTCCCCTTTCTTGATTTGCGGATGATAAAACAGTGGGAAACAACCATCAGCATGATATTTCTCGCCCAACTGTCCGGCTATCTGTTTGAATGTGGCATCATTCATATAATAAAAGCGGAAACCTGCTGCTGCCGACATTCCAGAGGCACCACCCACGATGATGGCTTCTGCCTCCTGAATATTTTTTTTCAGTATTTCTATCTGTGTCATAGTTTCAATACTTGTCCGTCTTCTGGTATCATCAGGCGTTTTTTATCCACCTTTTCGTATTCAGCCTGATTACGGAGAATAGCCCTTGTTGTCTGTCCATGATCTATGGCATCCATATGAACCGCAATAAAACGAATCTGAGGATCGCAGTCCTTCAGCATTTGCATAGCTTCCATTTCATTCATCGTGATATCTCCATCTGTCTTTGATTGTGGAAGGAAAATGTTTCCACCAGTATTGATTACTATATAATCTGGCTTATAGGTAGATACAGCTATCTGGGTCTTCTCATCCCAAATGCAATCGCCCATAATGTAAATGGTTGGCTGTTTCTTGGCTTTGAGAATGTAACCAGAACTTGGTCCCATTTGCTCACCAAGTTGTCCACGTCCATGATTACCTCTGATGCGGATAATGGTGATTCCTTCATACTCAATGCAGTCTGCAATGCCCACTGCACGAGAAAAACCGTCTTTCTCCTTAACCTGCTCTACATCTTCAGTCTGTACGAACCAAGGCATATCCTTGCGAATCAGCTTGGCTGCAGTTTCATCATAATGGTCAGGATGGTTGTGAGTCAAGAGTGTGAAATCCAGTCCATCAAGCACTTCTTCCACGGGCATCGTCAAGTTTACTCGGGGATTTGGATTTACGCCAAGAGCCGACACGGAAGAGCCTTTGGCACCAAGCAATGGATCAACAAGAATTTGCTTACCTGCATATTCCATCTTCAACGTAGCGTTGCGAATGAGGCGGATGTAGTTCTTTGCATTCAACTGAGTAAAAGCAGACATTGAAGTCTGCATTAAAATCATTTTCTTCATACTTATGTGATTTTTATTTTCATTAAATATTTACCTTCATTATTTCGACTGCAAAAGTATGAGAAAATGCTGATTTATCAGATACCAGAAAACCGCTAAAAACTACCAAAATGATAAATCATTCTCATTCATACACACCATTTTTATAGTCCTCTTGGAATTCTCTGCATGTCTTGCCCGTCTGCTGCTTGAAAAAACGCATCAGGTGGGATGGTTCGGAGAAGTTGAATGCATAGGCTATCTCACTTATAGATTTGCCGGTGAACAGAAGTTCGTTTTTGATTTCTGCCAGCAGTCGCTGTTTCAGCAAATAGGTAGCCGACACTCCATACTGCGCCATCACGCTATGGTTCAGGGTGATGCGGCTAATCTTGAGCAGTGAGGCGTAGTCCTGCACACGTTGCAACTTCCAGATGTGGGTTTCCATCAATTCCACAAACAGAAAGGCATAGTAATTCTTAGGAGCAGCCAGAGGCAATTGATGTTCAAGGGTGTAATGGCGATTCATGATTGCCAGCAGATAGTAGAGTACGCTGACGATGATGTTGTAGCTGTCGGCTTGAGGCTGCCGAAGCTCTGCCCGTATTTTCTTGAGCAGCCGCTGATATTCTTCGCATTTATTTTCTGAACACATCAAATAGGGCGGTGTTTCGGTCTGCTGGCAGTATTGCAGACGATAGACAAAGAATTTGTCGGCAATGAAGGTTCGCATAAAATCTTCACGGAATATCAAAAACTCGTAGTCGAGAGCTGGCTCATCAATGTGCCATTCCTGCTGCTGGTGTGGCTTCACAATGAGCACCATGCTGTCTTTCAGGTTTATCTTCCTGTAGTCTATCAGCACGTAGCCATTAGCTTTCTTGATGAAAAATATTTCGAAGAAGTCGGTCTTGAACACTTCATGCTCCGTAAGCACCCAAGGGCACTCTCCGCCATAAGCTGTGTTGATGTAGAAATCTACGCCGCAATCCGTCTTGTTGAACGGCACTTCTACCAGACGCTGTCTTTGCTTTGCCATAATCTTAATCTTTAATCTGAAGTTTCGCAAGTGAATAAATATCAACTTGCTTGGTTATATATATTATGTGTCGTATGGGCAACAGGCAATGATAGCCCATATCTTGTCCGTTACGGATAAGCAGAAGCTTTGATAGCTGCTCTCCAGCCTGCAAAATTACAAATTAATTATGACCACCGCAATATTTATGGAAGAAATAACCCGATGGATAGATGAAAATCATTATAATAGGGTAGATGAAAAATGCGATGATTCTGGTAAGGACACAAAAAAGGCAGGTTTCAAATTGCTTTGGAATCTGCCCTCAATCATTTATGCGAAATTGTTATTTGACTTCAATATTCTTGGTAGCCTTTGTCTCCTCCTTAGGAGTAAGCTTTGGAATCTGAACCTCAAGAACACCATCAGCTACCTTTGCTGAAATCTTCTCACGATCGGCATCCTCAGGGAGTGTGTAGGCCTGCTGGTAGTTGCTGTAAGAGAACTCACGGCGCAGATAGTGCTCGTGCTTATCTTCATTCTTGTGCTCCATCTTGTTCTCGATGGCAATGTTCAGATTACCATCATTGTCGATGTTTACACGAACCCACTCCTTCTTCAAGCCAGGAGCTGCAACCTCCATGATGTAATCTTTATCTGTCTCCTTGATATTAGTGGCAGGAGCTGTAGCATTCATACGTGGTGTTGCGTCAGTATCAAAGAATACATCATCAAAGATGTTACTCAACCAATCTGAATTATTATTTCTACGTGCTAACAACATAATTAAAACCTCCAATTTTTATTTTACTCATCCTCTCGGTTCCTTGCGGCTCCGTCGGGATTTCTGTTTGTTATTATTATTGATAATACCTGTTGGCGGAATTAAAAAACCGCCTGAAAATTAGTATA
>NZ_QTXV01000022.1:0-287 GCF_003461825.1 Prevotella sp. AM42-24
GCAGGTCCTAAATGACTTGATTGCAGGTCCTAAATGACTTGTTTACTGGTGCCAAATGACTTGTTTCCAAACACACTTCTTTGGAAGAAAAGCATCAAAAAGGGATAGAAAAGCATCAAAAGGGATAGAAAAGCATCAAAAGGGATAGAAAAGCATCAAAAGGGATAGAAAAGCATCAAAAGGGATAGAAAAGCATCAAAAGGGATAGAAAGGGATAGAAAAGCATAGAAAAGCATCAAAAGGGATAGAAAGGGATAGAAAAGCATAGAAAAGCATCAAAAGGGATA
>NZ_QTXV01000022.1:297-50919 GCF_003461825.1 Prevotella sp. AM42-24
ATAGAAAGGGATAGAAAAGCATAGAAAAGCATCAAAAGGGATAGAAAGGGATAGAAAAGCATAGAAAAGCATCAAAAGGGATAAGTAACTCGGAGAATCTGTGTAACTTTGCGCTATCAATCGAAGGATTGGAAATATTAATTGAGCTCACTTTAAAAAGGGGCATATTTTGAATTCAGTCTGACCAGTGTGGTCATTCTGAGTGAAACATAGCAATCGGCTCCGCTGGTGAATATCTTTCGAGAAATCGCCTTGAAAGAGCCGAAAGCTTCTCTGATAGACCCCAAAAGGGCAAATATCGATCTTTGAAATGTTGAAACCTGGAATATTACCATCCATCGGAGGTTCATCCACATACATCTGCTATATGCATGCATACGATATTTAAGCATCCACCTTGCATCTTACCTGTCTTGAGCTGCAAGACATACGTCTTAACTCCTTAACTTCCTTAACTCCTTTAACTTCCTGATATGCGAAAGTTCAGTTCGTTATAATATAATCGTTCATCAATCTTAGATGTTCCATTTTTCCACAAATATAGATATTTTTCAATTATTAAGAATTGATAATACAAAAAACCTTTGATTTTTAAGAAATTATCCATAATTTTGCACAAAAATAATATAACTCATATAGTTTTTTGTGTAATGAAAAAGATTGTAACTTTTTGCCTGTTATTTGCCGCAATGCTCCCTATGAAGGCTCAAAATGTATTGAGCCTTGACAGTTGCAGAGCCATGGCATTGCGCAATAATAAGCAAATCAATGCGTCAAGACTCAAGAAGGATATCGCTTACAACCTGAAGAAATCAGCAAGAACCAAGTATCTCCCCAAAGTAGATGCGCTGGGCGGATATGAATGGTTCAATCGTGAGATTTCCCTTCTCAACAGTAACCAGAAAAGTGCCATCAGCAATATCGGATCCAACTTAGGAGCTGGAGTTACCAACAACCTGAGCACCATGTTGGGCGAGCTTGTCAGTCAGGGACTTATCTCTCAGGAGGCTGCCCAGCAGATTGGTCAGGCACTCGGAAGCAAGTTGCCGGGAGTAACAGAAAAACTTAATGGAGCTGGTCAAAATCTGGTAGATGCCTTCCGCACGGATACCCGAAATATCTGGGCCGGCAGCATTATGCTCCGTCAACCTATTTATATGGGAGGAGCCATCATTGCAGCCAACAAGATAGCTGACATTGGCGAGCAAATGGCTGCAAACGATATTGACATGCAGACGCAAAATACGCTTTACAATATCGACCAGGCATACTGGATGGTTGTTTCCTTGAGACAGAAGCAGAAACTTGCCACCAGCTATAGAGATTTAGTCAAGAAACTGGATGATGATGTGCATAAAATGATCAAACAGGGTGTAGCTACAAAGGCAGACGGTCTCAAAGTCGATGTGAAGGTAAACGAAGCGGATATGCAGATTATGCAGGTAGAAGATGGTCTGACCCTCTCCAAGATGCTGCTCTGTCAGCTCTGCGGTATTCCGATGAATCAGGACATTCAGTTGGCTGACGAAGATAAAGAATCACTTGCCCTTTCCGGTCAGGCGATAGATATTCATCAGCAAGAAGCGGCAGCATCAGATTCAGCCAAGAGTACCCGTCCAGAGTTGAAGATGCTTCAGAATGCGATTGACCTTTCCAAAGAAAGTGTGAAATTGATACGTGCTGCTTATTTGCCACATGTAGCTTTGACTGGCGGTTATACGATTTCCAATCCTAACGTTTTCAACGGTTTTCAGAAGAAATTTTCAGGAGTATGGAATGTAGGTGTCCTCGTACAAGTACCGGTATGGAACTGGTTTGACGGCACCTATAAAGTACGTGCAGCAAAAGCAACCTCCCAAATTGCTCAAATGAATTTGGATGATACGAGCGAAAAAATCCATCTTCAAATCACCCAAAGTCAATTCAAGGTAAAGGAAGCAGAAAAGAAGCTCAATATGGCACAAAAGAACATCAAGAGTGCTGAAGAGAATCTGAGATGCGCTAACTTAGGATTCAAGGAAGGAGTGATGGATATTACGGATGTTATGACTGCACAGACTGCCTGGCAGAAAGCCCAAAGTCAGAAAATCGATGCTGAAATTGATGTAAAACTTACCCAAATCGGCTTGAACAAGGCATTGGGTATTTTACAATAAACAGGGGATAAACAGTTTGGATCATCCAAAAAAGAACTGTTAACTGTTAACTCTGTTGACAGCATATCTGAATTCAATTAAAAAAAAGAATTCTGAAAATTGAAATTCAATTGAAATAAGGATTCTTAAAATTGGGATTCGTTTGAAAAGGGATTCTTAAAATTGGGATTCAATTGAAAAGGGATTCAGAAAATTGAAATTCAAATAAAATATCAAACAAGAAATAGGATTCAACACATTATTAAATATAAGCAATAAAGATTATGTCTAAGAAGTCACAACACAATAACATACTATTGGCAGTAATCGGTTTTACTGCTGTAGTCATCATCGTAGGCGTTATCGGTTTCTTCACTTTAGAGCACGATGACGAAACGATTCAGGGAGAAATCGAGGTTTCTGAGTATAGAGTTTCCTGCAAGTTGCCAGGCCGTATCGTAGAGATTCGTGTCAAGGAAGGCGACTACGTGCATGTAGGCGATACGCTCGCCATTCTCGAAGTTCCAGAGGTAAAATCTCAAGAGAAAATGCTCCAGGCTACCAATGAAGCAACCATGGCGCTGCAGGATTTAACGGATGCCGGTGCCCGCAAGGAACAGGTACAGGGCGCTTATCAGCTCTACCAGCAGGCGATGGCTGCTGCAGAAATAGCCAAGAAAACCTACACCCGCATCCAGAATCTCTTCGATGAGGGAGTGATGAGCGGTCAGAAGCGCGATGAAGCTTTTGCTGCCTATAAGGCCACAGAAGCTCAGGTGCAGGCCGCCAAAAGCCAATACGAAATGGCCAAGAATGGTGCCAGAGAGCAAGAGAAGAGAGTGGCTGCCAGCAATACTAAAGCTTCTAAAAATGCAGTGGATGTAGTCAAGAACTTGCTCAAGGAGACCATTCAGGTGGCACAAGTAGAAGGCGAAGTTAGTTCTGTCTATCCTAAGGTTGGCGAACTGGTAGGCTTGGGATCTCCTATTATGAGTATCTCCATCATGAACGATATGTGGGGCACATTCAATGTACGAGAAGACCGTCTGGCTGGTCTCAACAAGGGTGCAGAATTCACAGCATTCGTTCCTGCTTTCAACAAGGACATCAAGATGAAGGTATATTATCTGAAAGACCAGGGCTCTTACGCTACATGGAAGGCAACCAAGGATAATGGCGATTACGACCGCAAGACCTTTGAGGTAAAGGCTCGTCCTATCACCAAGTTGGATGGTCTGCGTCCAGGAATGTCTTTGATCATTAAAAAGTAAAGAGAAAAAAGTGAAGAGTGAAGAACGAAGAGTGAAGAATTCAATTGTTTTATAACGAAGAATTCAATTGTTTATAACATAAATTCCAGACAGTCCGTTAAGTTCAAAGTTCAACTTTTAAAGTTCTATGTTTAAGAAATTATATCATATTGCCCTCAGAGAATGCGGCATCATGTGGAAGAATCCTATCTATTTCTTCTGCATGATCATCTTCCCCATCGCAGTGGTGATTTTCTTCACCACCCTGATGAAGGATGGCGTGCCTACCGATATGCCTGTGGGCATTGTAGATCAGGACCATTCTGCCACATCCCGCCAGTTGGTGCAGAAGCTCGATGCCTTCCAGACCACAAAGGTTGTGTCTCATTACGAGAACATTGCTGAAGCAAGACATGCGATACAGAAGAACGAAATCTACGCCTTCTTAGTCATTCCAAGTGGCACGGAAGCCGGTCTGATGGCTTCCCGCCAACCTAAGATTTCCTTCTACTACAGTAGTGTATCTCTGGCAGCCGGTTCCCTACTCTTCCGCGATCTGAAGACCATCTCCACTTTAGGAGGAGCCGCAGCAGGAATGGCCAAGCTTTCTGCATTAGGCAAGACGAATGACGAGATTATGACCTTCCTGCAACCTATCGCCGTAGATTTGCACATGATTGGCAATCCATACGCCAATTACAATTACTATCTCTCTACCGTGATGGTTCCGGGACTCATCATGCTTTTCATCTTCCTGATTACACCTTATTCTATAGGTACGGAACTGAAGTTCAACAGGGGCAGAGACTGGATGCGAATGGCAGGCAACAATCCTTATCTCGCCATCGCGGGTAAGATGCTGCCCCAGACACTCATCTTCCTGAGCATCTTCCTGCTATTCGAGTTCTACATCTATTATGTATTGGGATTTCCTCATCCGGGTGGCGCAGCGCCTATCATTTTGTTAGGCATTCTGAGTGTATTATCCTGCCAATGCTTTGGCATTTTTGCCTTCGGTCTGATGCCATCCCTGCGCATGTCGATGAGCATTTGCTCACTTTGGGGCGTGGTAAGTTTCTCCATCTGCGGAGCCACCTACCCACTCTTTGCCATGGATTCACCAATCGAGGCTATCGGACAACTTTTTCCGATGCGCCACTACTATATGATTTACCAGATGAATATCTTCAATGGGTTCCCAATGAGCGATGCAATACTCCACTGGAGCGCCCTCGTTCTCTTCTGTTCCCTGCCTATCCTCACCATCTGGAACATCAAGAAGGCAATGCTGGTTTACAAGTACTTGCCGTAGGAGAGTGAAGAACGGGAAGTGAAGAGTGAAGAATTCAACGGCTTTACTAATCATAAAGTTCAATGTTAAAAGTCCAATATTCTATGTTAAAAAGTAGTTTATTATATAAGATCATCAATGGCATCTGGGATATGTGCTACATCTGGAAAACGGAAATGCGCAATGTGTTCCGCGACGAAGGTGTACTCATCTTCTGCGTCCTGGTTCCATTAGGCTATCCGCTTCTCTACTCGTGGATTTACAACAACGAGGTGGTGAGAGAAGTCGATACGGCTATTGTGGATTTGAGCCACACCCATACCTCCCGTGACTTTATCCGCGATTACGATGCTGCTCCAGACACCAAAGCCACTTACTATTGCAACAGTCTCGATGAGGCGAAGCAACTGGTACAGAAGCAGGCGGTACACGGCATTGTCTATATTCCTGCCGACTTTGACACGAAGTTGAACCGCGGCGAACAGGCACATGTGGGAGTCTATTGCGACATGAGTCTGATGCTCACCTACAAGGCGATTTATCAGACTGCCCAAGCTGTAGCAAGCCATATCAACTCTGGCATTCAGATTTCGAAAAGTGGTGGTTTTACGGATCGAGATGACGAAATCACTACCGAACCATTGGCCTTTGATGAGGTTCCGATATTCAACACCACCGTGGGCTATGGCAATGCCATTCTGCCGGGTGTGCTGGTACTCATCCTGCAGCAAACCATGTTGTTAGGCATCGGAATGGCGGCAGGTACTTCGAGAGAATTGAACAGAAATCGCGAACTGATTCCTATCAGCAAGCATTATGGCGGTATTTTCCGAATTGTATTTGGCAAGGCGCTGGTTTATTTCATGGTTTATGCCGTATTGGGTATGTATCTCACATTGGTAGTTCCGAAGATGTTTGGCTTTGTAAGTATGGTTACGTGGACCACGATTTTAGGTTTCCTCCTGCCTTACATTCTGTCGTGTGTTTTCTTTGGACTGATGCTCTCGTGCCTGGTAAGATACCGTGAGAATGTGATGCTTCTGGTAGTATTCACCTCCGTGCCTCTGCTTTTCATGACGGGTATTTCATGGCCTCAGAGCAATATTCCAGCTTTCTGGCAAGGTTTCGCCTGGGTATTCCCATCCACATTCGGCATCAGAGGATTCCTGAGAATCAGCAGTATGGGCGCAAGTCTTACAGATATCCTCCCAGAATTCAGAGCATTATGGTTACAGGCGGGCATCTATTTCCTTGCCACCTGCCTGGTATTCAGACAGCAGTTACGCTCTGCAAGAATCAAAGCAAACCTCCCTGCCGAAGTTGCCGAAGAAGAGGATGAAGCGGAAGAGCTCATCAAAAAACAAGAGGTAAAAGTTGGGGATTGACGATACAACCATCGAAAATCGAACTGTTAACTGTTGACTGTTGACATTTTCTAAAATAAAGAACCTGATTCTCAACTTGAAAAAGTCAGAGAACTATCCTCAGGCTCTGGAAAAACAGAAAGGAAAAAAAAGGGAAAAGAGGGCGTGCATAAGTCCATGATGTACCCACTTTTATTTTTCCCTGCCCACGGAAAAATTCTTGCGTGGGCAGGGAGAAAAATATTACTTATGTGTACTAACAATCTTGGTAGGAGCCTTCTCGGCATTTCTACGATTAACCACCGTCACGATACTCTGGGCAAGACTCAGGAAAGCCTGACCGGTAACGGAATCAACCTTGGTTGCCGCAGGCGCACCATCATCACCACCCTCGCAGATACTCTGAACGATAGGAATCTGAGCGAGCAAAGGCACATTCATCTCCTTAGCGAGATTCTTGCAGCCCTCCTTGCCGAAGATATAATACTTGTTCTCTGGCAACTCAGCAGGAGTGAAATAAGCCATATTCTCGATAAGACCGAGGATAGGTACGTTCACCTTGTCGTTCTGATACATGTCAATACCCTTGCGAGCATCAGCCAGAGCCACCTGCTGAGGAGTACTTACGATAACCGCACCCGTAATGGCAAGAGTCTGAAGCAGGGTAAGATGAATATCGCTGGTGCCAGGAGGAGTATCGAGGATGAAATAATCCAGCTCGCCCCAGTCTGCATCACCGATCAACTGCTTCAAGGCAGAACAAGCCATTCCGCCACGCCACAACGTAGCAGTAGTAGGGCTCACGAAGAAACCGATACTGAGCAGCTTGACACCATATTTCTCGATAGGTTCGATGAGATCTCTGCCATCCTTGTGAACAGAATAAGGACGCTCCTCCTCTACACCGAACATCTTAGGCATAGAAGGACCGAAGATATCCGTATCAAGCAAGCCCACCTTATAGCCGAGCTTAGCCAAAGCAATGGCGAGATTGGCAGAAACCGTACTCTTACCAACACCACCCTTACCAGAACTAACGGCAATCACATTCTTCACCTGAGGCAGCAATTTGCCCACTTCAGGACGCGGAGCAGACTTATACTCAGTAACAATCTCCACCTCCACATCCGGAGAAATATGATAATGGATGGCAGCCTCAGCTGCCTTCACCGTACTCTTGAGGAAAGGATCTGTATCACGAGGGAAAAGCAAAACTACCTTCACCTTCATGCCATTGATACTTGGCGTATCTGCCAACATCTCACTCTCGATGAGGTTCTTCTTGGTACCAGGATAAATCACAGTAGCAAGAGCCTCTTCTATCAACTTAGGATATAATGTCATTATATTTATGTATTTGTTTTGTGCAAAATTACCAATAAAATATGTAATAAGCAAATAAAAACTAAATAATTTCAGATATTAAACACTTTTATGTATCTTTGCAGAAATCTGTATATACCAACGCAAGAAATATCAATTAAAACAATGATAAACATTAAGAAGATTTTATTGTCTGCTGCTTTTGTCGCTCTTGGCGGCATTTCAGTACTGGCAACCAGCAAGAGAAAAGAACCAGCCGTCCCAGCTCCTTCCAAGATTTATTGGAACGATGTTTACGGCAAGGTTTACTACAGCAAGAACGCCAATGTTTCTCCAGTTGTCAAGATAGCCCTCAATATGTTCTCAGACGACATGAAGGCCATCTTAGGTTATCCGGCAAAAGAGAAATCAAATGCCAACATTCAGATTTACCAGCTCGACCAGCTTTCCAACAAGGAGTTTTCTTCCATCGAGAAGCTTGGAGTTCCGCTCCACCAGTTTATCACCCAGAAAGATGCATTCTGGATCGGTACCCGTCAGGGCAAAATCATCGTCGTGGGAAGCAACGCCAGAGGAACTGCCTACGGCATCATGGAACTCTCCAGTCTGGCTGGTGTTTCACCCTGGACCAACTATTATCATGTGGCTCCTTTGCAGAAGAAAACGCTCTCCCTTGCCGCAGGATTTGAATCCCTGCAGATTCCAGCCACAACCTACCGCGGACTCATGCTCAACGGCCATGCATGGATGGGCAGAAAGAACCAGAGCCGTCTCTGCCGACTGATGCTCCGCCTAAGAGCCAATACGATATGGGAAGGCGAAAAGCATGGGGAAACTTCGGGAAAGCATGAGACAAGTACCGGAAAGCATGATATGAACATCGACAAACAGGTAACTGACAGTTTCGACATTCTCGTGGCAGAGAACGGAAAGGTGACTGAGACCGTTATCGGCAAGAAACGCAACAAGAAACATAAGAAAAGTCTGGAACTCACCAAGCTGATTTGGGAAGACAAACAACTCTCTTTTTCTGACCTTTCGCCAGCTCTGATGCTCAACGAACTCAGTGCAGACAGTCAGGACAACGGTTCCCGCAAAGGCAAGACCCACAAGTCGCACAGTTCCCGCAGTCATGAAGACGAGGCCTGGATAGCCGATGTCAACAATCCTCAGGCAGGCGCCTACCAGCTTTCCCTTTTCATGGAGCAGGCTTGGAACAGGAATGCAGCCACCGCTGCCAACCTGGAGAAGCACTATGAGCAATGGCTCAGCAAACTCTTCGGCGCCGCTATGGGAAGAAAACTGATGCCGCTCATGAAGGAATACTACCGGCTCGTCAACATCCGTCCTACCGGATACATGACCATGCCTTTCGGCGAATACGAGTTTCATTCGGGCGAATTCTGCAACGAACTGGAGCGATATCTGTATGATTACGACCTGCTGAAGACCAAGGCAACCAACGTAGAAAACACCCTCACGGCCTATCAGCAGCAAGGATTCCGCAACATGATACTCAATCCTATCCTCATAGCAGCCCTCACAGCCGAGAAAGAATTGGAGGCACAAGAGGCACGCCACATTGCCCGTCCGGGACTTTTCAGCAAGGATGATGAAGCCAAGGCTGCCGCAGCGCTGAGTCTTACCGCCTATCAGAAACTGAAAGCAATCGAACCTTCTGCCCAGCCCCCAGTGCTTCCAGGCACGATGACGGCAGCAGAAATCAAGAAAAGTCTGCAGGATGCTTTCGACAGATCGGAAGACCTGAAGCCGTTCAGCTATGCGCTCATCAAGGATGTAATTGCGAAGAATGCCTACCAGTGGACTTCAGCCACACAGAGCAGCATACAGCTATTGCCTTTCACGGGACACAGTACGCAAGCCGTCTCCATGAACAAGGGTGCCATCCTGAAATACGTGGTGAATACAGACATGGAAGGCGATGCCCGTTTCACCATAGGAGCGATTCCTGACTATACCAACCAGAAAGGAGATATGCGAATCAGCGTCATGATAGACGACCAGGAACCCGTTACGATTTCGCTCAAAGATGCGTATAATCACAACAACTGGAAGATGGATATTTGGCGCGGACAGACCCGAAAGAACTTCTTTACCACACTCAAAAAGGGAAATCATGTGGTAGAAATCAAGGCTTTGGATGATCATATTATCCTCGACCAGTGGATACTCGACTTTGATGTGGACAGAGAATATTACGTGATTCCAGTCAGATAAATGAGAAAAGATAACAGGCTTTTAAGTTCTATTTAAACACAATTCGAGCCATCTATTACGACCGAGCTTGGTCGTAATAGATGGCTCGCTTTAATCTTAATAGAGGCTGTCAACTGTTAACTTTCTATTCCTTATTTTTCCAAAGGATTTTCTACAGGGAAAGGTTTGTCAGTCTTTGGCTTTTTCAGATATTTCTCAATACTTTCCACGATCATGGCACGTGGAGCAATCACCGTAGTACCGACAGCCTTTCTCACGGTATTGAGCACATTCTCATCGCTGGAAGTACCCAATATGTGCATGAAATCAGACTTACCCAACTGTGGAATATCCTGTACGAGCACCATCTGCTCTGCACCGGTCTTTACATCCACCTTATACAGGCAAGATGAGAATCCGGCAGGTTCTCTCACGATATAGGCAGTAGAGAGTCCCTGCGCCTTAGCCTCCTTCAGGAAAGCCTGCTTTATCTTGTTCATCGACATGGAACCTGTTCCTGTCAGGGCAACCACGCCCGGCACTGCATCCGTACCGATCACATTGGTAGGATCTGTATAGAAGCGGTCGTTGGCAGTAGTTTCCATGCAGTTGATAGAAGGCGTTCTACCACAAATCAGGTGCTCCAAGATACCATTTTTGATAATCGGCAAGTTAGCCTGAGGCTTCAGTCCGTCAGCATCGTTCTGATAATAGCCCAGAAGACCCATGCCCTTGTAGTTGGCAAGATCACCACGCTGGGTGAGCGAGAGTTTCTTATCGATGATGCACTTGCCCCAAACAAGGCTTCCCATACTGCTGTTTTCCTGTACAGATCGGTAGGAAACGATAATAGGATAGATATAATTAGCCACAGCCTTAGCCACAGCATCGCCCTCGAAGAGCATCGGACCGATATAGAAATCGTTGAGCGGAGTAGCCTGCTTCACCTCCATCAGTCGCTCGGCAAACTTCTCGATGTCGGCAATCAAGGCAGCCTCATCCAACTCCTTATCAGACGTAACCATACGGTAATAGCGGTCGTTCAAAGTAGAACCGCTGCTGGTGCGCACATTAGCGTGAGCACTGATTTCAGCATAGCCATTGCAAGCCTTCTGCTTGATGCCTTCCGTATTGAGACGGTAGATGTCGCTGTTCTTGCAGTGAATGTTCACGTACGTATTGTAGAGAGCAGGATATTTCAGGAAGATAGCCGAGAGTTTCTGAGCTAGATTTTCCAGCTTCTGATAGCTGATAGGGTCCTTAGGCTGCGCATCCACATTCACATTTGGCTTCATCGCAAGCATATCAGGAATGCCCTTTTCCTCCTCCGGACGAGGATTGTTCTGCATGTAGTTCTGCTTGTAAGCCTGAGAATTCAGACTGTACTTATACATCATGTCAGAAGCCTTCCAGAGTTCACGGCGGATATTGTCGTAATCTACCTCACTGCTGAAGTAGAGGTTGGCAAACTGACCCGGTTTCATATCGCTGGTGTTCTGATAATCGCCCAATTTCAGAGAAATACCACCCATGGCAATGACAGGATTCTTCTGTGCCTTGACGATTCCACCTAAAGAAGCCATCACTTCGAATTCCTGGCTGCGGGCCATATTGTAATCCACGTAGAATGCCTTCGGATAGTTAGGATAGAAGAGTTTCTGCTGGGTGCGCTGCAACTCGTCAGCCATCGCCGCAAAAATCGTCTTGTCGTCGGCAGCACGCTTGGCCTTCACATCAGTAGTAGGTTCAGCGACCTTCACCTCTGTATTCTTCAATTCAGGAGCAGGGAGGATGCGAGCCTGCTGATCTTCCTTCTGACGGCGCTGGGTTTCAATCTTGGAAACGAAGATCATAGGCGATGAAGCCGATACAGGAACCCAACCCGACTCTGCACCACACACACCGGTAAAGGTACTGATGCTATTGCCAGCCGCAGCGATATTGGAGAACATAGACAGAGGCGTACCGATCATATCCACACCTCTCACGAGTTCATCCTTTCTGCCATCGACATACACACGATAGACCTCGATAGGAGTCACATTGAAGGAGTTCAGACTACCGCCCTCACCAGTGAGCGTAAAGCCGCTGGTCACGGTCTTGAAGAAATAGCCATAAGGCTTGTGCTGTTTTTTGGCCTCATCGATGAGCATCTTTCTGAGCTGCGCATCTGTATAAGGCTTGGAAGTCTCTACGATGAGGTTAGACTGGCGAGAAACCGGGTCGTTTCCGCCCACCATACGTCCATGTCCATTGCTCTGAGGGAAGCCCTCCAGCGGCACACGGCTCATCAGGAAGTTGGTAAGCACACCATTTGTGACATTCATCACTCTCTGCGCCTTCACACCCTCGTCATCATACTTGTAGTAACCATTCAAGGCATTGCCATGATAGTACTGCAAGGTAGGGTCACAGAACACATTGAAAGTCTCAGGCAAGAGTTTCTGACCTATCATCTTCTTGAAGGTCTGACCACCCGACTTCATGCGATGACCCTCCAAGCGGTGACCGAAAATCTCATGGAAGAAGACACCACTGGCAGGACCCGACATGATGGCAGGACCGGTATATGGGTCGGCGATAGGTGCATTGCGAAGAGCCTCCAATCGCTCCACCATGTTCTTGGCGTCAGCTATCATCTGAGCCTCGCTTGGGAAGTCTTCGAGAGTATAGGAGAGATAGTCCTGGTTGAGCGGACAGTTCATGCCATCGGGCGCCATCACCGAAGCGGAAATCATGACACGAGCCACACGACGGTTCTGCACGATTTCAGAGCCATCGGTATTGACGAAGTAGTTGCGATATACCTCAAACTGGATATTGGCAGTACCCTGCTCGATATTCTTATACTGCTTGAACACATTGGTAATCTTATTCAAGCGGTCTTGCCAAAAGTTGATGTCGATGTGCTTCTGTCCTTCTGCCAAGTCCTCCTCGTAGTAGGATTCCACCGGAGCCTTGGAGAAACAAGGAGCCTTGTCCTCGTTGTCCTGACCTGTCAAGGTCTTCGACTTCGCCTGCTCCAAGTTGCCGAGCGCCACGTCATAGCGTCGGAGTGTCTCCTTCCAGATAGCCTGACGCATGGCAGGAATCACCTGTCCGCTCAGTGGGATGAGCACGCCCTGTCCATTGCGAGCATTCTGTCCGGTAGCGCCACTGCCCTGGTTTTTGTACTTGAAGTTGTCGAGTTCGTAGCTACCGAGTCGAATCTGTGGAGTCACCATTCTCTGTCGGCTACTATCGGCAGAAGCCACACCAAGGTTGCTCTGTACCACCACCATCTTGGAGTCCTGGAGTCGCAAACTCATGAAATAAGGAGCCGTCTTCTGCTTGCTGAGCGACTCCATGCTATACTTCAGTTCCTGCTTGAGGGTGGTGAGGAGCGAGTCGCTCCCCTTCCCTTGCGCTGAAACCTGCAATGTCATCCCCAAGGAGAGGATGGCAATGCCTATTTTATTAGCTTTCAAATTAAACATAAATATATAATGTTACTTATTTATCATCATCTTCCAACAAAGCAGCCACCTTGTTCACGTAAGACTTATAATAAGGTGAGTCTTGGATGTCAGGAGAGAAAGCATTTGAGAGACGCTGGTTATAAGCCTTGTCCAGAATGTTGAAGAAGTCTCTTTCCAATGCGTATGGAGCGAAAGAAGAGTTGTTATGGTCGAGGATGAACTTCAACTTATTCTCCAACATACTGATTGGAGACAACCCTTTCTGCTTGGCTATCTTCTCATACTCAGCTGCCACCTTCTTGTCGGCATCAGTAGATGCCACATACTTTGGCATCTCAACAGTAGGAAGTTCTACCTCCTTATTAGCAGTTACCTTCTTAGCCTTGAAAGGCTTGCTGAGGATGTCCTTCACTGTCTTCACCAATTCTTCGCCACGCAAGTTAAACTTGACGATGTTTCCCTGTGGGTCAATCAGCACGGTATGAGGTACACCACGCACATTGTACAGACGTACGATGTCGGAGCCCCATCCCTTCAAGGTAGAGACATGAATCCAGTTCTTGTCGGTCATTTGATTCTTGTTGATGCAGTTCACCCACTCGTCCTTCTTACTGTCGATGGAATAGCTGAGCACCTTGAAGTTGTCGGAAGATGCAGCCTCAGCCAATGCTTGCTTCACGAAAGGAATCTCACGGCGACAAGGCGCACACCAGGAAGCCCAGATGTCCAAGAAGACAAACTTGCCCTTCAACTGAGACAACGACAAAGACTTACCATCTAGACCTTTTGCAGAAAAGTCAGGTGCGGCACTCCCCTCTCCCATCTGGTTGGTAAGGAGCTGATTTGCCAATTCCTTGTAGATAGGATGCTCGTGCAATCTCTCAGGCATAGCCTTCATGAAGACATCATGCAGCACCTGTGGCTTATACATATAATAGAGGTCGTACTTCAAGATAAAGAGGGCAGCTTCGCTGTCGATGTGCTTCAAGAAGTAGTCCATCACATCTACCTTATAATATACGCCATTGGCATTGAACATCGCACTATGATATGGCATGTATTTCATGTCATCCTTGATGATGCTATCTGGCAAAGACTTGCGCAAATTGTCGATATTGCGTTTTGCATCATCAGCATTCTTGCCGTGCAACAAGACATACCCCTTGAATATGTCATTGTTAGTCGTTCCCTCTGCCTTGGCACCTGTAGGGAAATGGGCATCGAAAGGAAGCACCTTGATATTTCCTGGCTCCAAGAGAAGCTGTACTGCACCATTGTCAAAGCCCGTAATCATGGCAGCCTCCGTAAATTCAGGAGCAGTGCCCTCGAAATGGAAACGGCGATTCTTGACAATAGCAGAATCCAAGAGCACCTCCTCACCATTGACGATATGCTTGAGATACACCTTCTGGATAGCCTTCGGCTCATAACGCATAGAGTCACGAGTCATCTCACCATCGATGGTGAAATGTCGGGAGCCTTGCGCCATCAGTGGCAAAACGCCCATGATGCCGAGTGCTAATAACATAATCTTTTTCTTCTTCATAATTATTATCTTGTTAGTTATTTGTTAGTTTCTCATTGAGGAAAGCATCCAACTTATCTCCTCTGAGGTTGGTTGCGATGATATGGTTCTCGCCATCGAGGATGAAGATAGCAGGCACACTCTTCACATCGTAGGTCTGTGCCACCTCGCACTTCCATCCCTTCAGGGAACTGACATTGATCCATGGCAATCCATCTTGTCTCACCGCTTTCTCCCAACGGTCTTTCACGTTGTCGAGCGAAACACTGATGATTTCCAATCCCTTCTCATGATACTTCTCATAAATCTTCTTCAACGAAGGATTGTTGAGGCGACAAGGTCCGCACCAAGAAGCCCAGAAATCAACGATTTTCACCTTCGTCTTCACTTGACTGAGGGTAACGACATTGCCTTGTAGGTCTTGCAAAGTGAAGTCAGGAGCCTTCTTGCCTTGCGTCACCTTCTCCATGCGTTGGATGCGCTGCAACATGATTCTGCCGCTAGGGGTATTCTTAGCCCCCTCACCCATGGAGTTATATAAGCGACGAGTTTCCTCTAGATTCAACTCTGCCATCAAGGCATTGCTATTGTAAGTATAGGCAGCCAACACATCGTCATGCTTCTGCAAGAAAGCCTGCGTCTCGGTATGAACCGACTGACGAAGCGTTTGCAGAGAGTCGTTGGTAGCACTGGCACTGCGGAACTTATTGGCAGCTCTCAAAGCATCGTAACGCTCTTGCATTGCCTTGGCTTGCTCATGCAACTCAGCCGAGCGCTTGGAGAAAGCCGTCCACTCATCTTGCAGAGCGCCTCCCTTGACATAGGCTCTATTGTCATTGCAGAGGAAAGCTTGGTACTTGGCATTAGGTTCCGCAATGAAGTTGAAACCACCACCATAACCTTTCACAACCAACTGCACCATGACAGGTTCCTTGACCATCGCTTTCAACTGAAACTTAGGTGCCTTGAAAGAAGCCGCACCCAAGGTATCCACTTGATTCTCACCCACCTGAGCCACCAAAACAAGTTGCCCGGATGGTATTCCCTCTATCTTGCCCGACACGGTCATATTAGACTGGGCGTAAACCTGAAATGCACCACTCGCCAAAGCGAGCAGTGCCATAGATATGCGTTGTATCATTGACTATCTTTACTAAATGAATACATGTGAGCGAACTGCACATCAAGGATTTTGCCGAAGGCATTGCCGTCAGCATCCTTGTCACAGAACATCGTATAACTCTCATCCACATCGGCAGAAGTAGTGAGCTTGATTTCTGCCACTGCACCATTGTCACCCTTGTTCATACCGATGCTGAGGTAAAGACCTAAATCACCGAAGTTGGACGACAACGTACTATTACTCTCTGAGTCATAAGTACGGAACTTGATGATGCTTACTGTATAGCCCCCTGGAGCCGTATAGATTACTTCCTCATCACCATTCGACAGATTGTGACGAATCACTTGGTCATCCTTGGCATAGAAGATATAGTTGGTAGAGAACCAAGGGTTGTAAGTGATGCTAGCCAAGTTGCTGCCCGGATGGAAATCAGGAAGGCGCTTGCCTGTGATGGTATAGGCTGCCTCGGAAGAAGAAGCATCCTCATCGTCACCACCTCTTGTAGCCTTCGCCTTACTATTCTTTCCACCATCGACAGAAGTCAACTCATAGAGATAGAAGTTGTCTGCATTGTCCTTGAAGATGAATTGTGGCTTGGCATCCTCGAAAAACTCAGAGTGAGAAGCGATGAAAGCATATACAGCCTGCTTGCCCACTGGTGACAACGAACCCAAGGAAGAGAAATCTACATGAGCATCCTTGACCGCCATAGAACTCTGTGTACCAGCAAGGCCATCCATACTCCAAGCAGGAACATAGTCACCATTCGACTGATAGATGAATCGGTTGTTCTTGGCATCCCACAAGACGAAGTTGTCTGCCGTAACAGTAGCTGCGGTCACCTGATAATCACCAGGATGGAGTGTGTTATCATAGGAAGCAGCACCAGGCACCATGAAGTAAGGAGCCATCTTGCCAATATAGAACTGACCATCACGAGAAATCAAACAGTCAAACTTATTAAACGTAGCACTACTGCCCACATCAACGAGTCGGCTAGCCACAAAAGGGGTTGACCCTGTCGGAACCAATGGCACATCAAAGCGCTGGAGTCCTTTCAAGGTATTGTAAGAATAACCACGTCCATCAGCATTGAACACCATCAAAGCAGCCGTTGCCGTTCTGGAAGAAATATAAGTGGTGAAGCCCAACTTAATGGCATTAGAGAATACATTATCGGTAGTTGTTGGAAAGGCAGTCTGATAAGCATTGCTTCTACTCTCCAAACTGCTTCCTATCTTCTCCACGTTACCCAAGTAGGTCTCGCTACCCTTCTGATGCAAGAAGAACAAGCTATTCTTGAACAAGAGACGAGTCTTTACATTCAAGTGGGCATAGTAATCCAAATCGGTGGTCTTGTCCTTTACTACCATCATCAAGTTATAACTTCTATCGGTATTGACAGGGAATTTCAAATCGACATAACCTCTTGTATGAAGTGTGTCACGGAGCGTCTTGGTTGTCTCACGACCTGTCATCGGATTGGTTTCCGTTACCGTATAGGAAGAATACCAAGTGAAGTCAAGGTTGTCATAGTTGTCAGCCAAGGTCTGCTTTAAATTGGCTTCCACTCTCTGCACCTTGTCTTCCGTCATAGGCATCTGGATTTCGATGACGCTACCCGACACGCCCTTGTATGCACTCGGCGTGTAGGTCACATCACTGATATCGACCTTGTTGAGATCATCGAAATGATAATCATAGTTGCCTTTATCCTCATAGCAGGAAGTGAGCATCAAAGCACTCATGGCAACATATAGTATTTTTTTCATAATCCTTCTGTTTTAGAATATTTATTTTCTCTTCTGGCTCTTGGCTTCTGGCTCTACTACACCATTAGGGAACAAGTTTGGTTCCGCTGCCTTAAACATAGTGTAGAGATAATAGATGACCTGCTCGCCATGGTACATCCAATTCCAGTTGGCATTAGCGTCCCATACTGGAACATTCTGCATACTGGCATCATCCCATTGCAATGACACTGGGAAGAGTGTGAATGGCTTGAAACTATCACCTGCCTCTTGCTTGGCTATCTGAATCATCTTCTTGTACTTGTCTGCGGAGTAAGCACCATAATATTTCTCTATCATAGGCTTAGTCTGCTCATCTGTCCAGAAGGCTGGTTCCACAACGTCATAATCTACGCCATCCACCATTGGAACACTAAACGCAGAGTTGAATCCCCAGAAGTTGTAGCCTTGCTCAAACAGATTGTTGTAGTTCTCCATCATGAGGCGAACGGCATTTTTGTTGGCTGCCACAAGAACTTGCTCATTATTAGATCCCAATTCTTGCTCCTCATTCTGAGTATTAATACCCAAGCTTGAAGCCAAAGTACCAAAGCCATAACCATCATAATAGCCAAAGTACTTGTCCTGAAGAGCACCCCAATAATCTGGTTGGTCGTACTCACCATAATAGTAATCACCACCCAAGAAAGGAATGTCGTATGGAATCGCTTCGTTAGGATTTTCCTTATGCCACTCTCTTACGGCAGTAATCAAAGCTGGATTGTAAGTATTGCACTGCACGTCACTTCTATCATTGCAGAAATCAGCCTTTCTCAAAGTCTTGGCGATAAACTTATACTTATCCTTGCTATAAGCGCCATAGATATCATCATCCCAATTGGATGGCTCGGTATATGACTCTGTAGTATAGATAATGAAGCTGTCGAAGTCCTTCATGCTCTTATCCCCTTGCTCAAAGGAAATCTTTGCCGCATAAGTGACATTTTCTTGTGCAGGGCGAGCTACTGCTACATACACGGTAGTGTCGTATGCACCTGCCTTCAACTCCACCTTTGGCAAAGTAACCGAAGCCTCATCATATCCATCTACAGCATCAGCCTTGAGGGTAATAGGAGTTACCTTGTCTGACAAATGACCCAAGAGACGGATACGAACAGGTACATATCCCACCTCTGGCTCTGTAACTACAGAGTCGGCGAAGTTGATAGTGGAAGTCAAGTCATCCTTAGAGTCATAATTGAAGTAGAAGCCATCCGATTCACCTTCAAACAAGGTTGGATCTTCCTTGCTACAAGCAGAGAAGACACCTGCGAAGATGACCATTCCCAATATGTATAATGTATTTAAATGTCGTTTCATAATTAATTGTTTGATGTATTGTTAGATTCCTCATCTGTCCATCCATATTCCTTCTCACCATCTGGCAATGGGAATACATAACGGTTTTCCGACATGCTCACGACATCATCGGTATTTACATCGTGAGAGTAATCAAGAGAGGTGATACCATGACGTTTCAAGAAATAGAAGTATTGACCCTCTGCATAGAACTCCTTACGATATTCCTTGCTCAAAGCCTCAGTTCTAGCATCCTCATTAGCAAATGAGGTATAAGCTGAAGAGTTGGAGATACCACGACGACTTCTTACGATGTTGATATATCGTGGTGCATCTGCCAATGGTGACATCTCGCAAAGGATGTAATACATCTCCGGAAGACGAACCAATGGGATGATGCCATCGTCATTCTTCAGATACTTACGACTGATGACACGACTCACTCCATCATATACATAAACTCCAGCACCACGACGGGCACGGATGTCAGCATCACGCTCGTTACCCTCAGCCTCGAAGATACGCTTATAGTTTGCCAAACTTGTCCAATACTGAGTAGTGAAGCTAGGTCCTTCGGCAAAATAAGACGAGATATTGTCGCTCATCTGATACTTGTTGATGCCAAAGAGTGTCTCTGTATATTGAGCAGGATCATTGGTATTGGAAGTCTGCAAAGCCAAACCACTATGGTTGATTACCTCCTCTGCACTGGCGATAGCCTTGTCTGCCTCTCCTGCATAGCAAGCCACACGAGCCTCCAAAGCTTTCACCGCATAATAGTTCATACGATTTCTACGCTCATTGTCTGCCAGGTTGGTAGCCTTGTCTGCTGCCAGGTATTGCTCGGCTTTCTCCAAGTCTGCCTCTATTTTCTGTACGATAGTCTCGGCTGAGAGGCGAGGAAGTTTCTCACTGTTTGCTACCTCACGATATGGAATTGTCAAGGTTGACTTACCTGTCTGATAATTCATAGGTCCCCAGCCACGCAACAAGTCGAAATGGAGATAAGCTCTCAAGGCGTATGCCTCACCATAGTAGAGGTTGCGAGTCTGTTCATCGAGAACTCGTGTTCCATTCTTATCCAACCACTTGATGAGGTTATTGGCATTGGCAATCAAGTTGTAAGACTTCAGCCAAATTGCTGCCAAACGAGACTTGGTGTAGTAGCCATCTGATTGCTGTTCATACTGATAGATTGCCTCACGATCGGTAGTTCCGTCTGGAATGCAGTCGTAAAGTTGAGCCAACTGGTCGATAAGGCCAAAGCTCATGTCGTGTCCGTAGCTGTCTTCATCCGTCAAGGAGATATAGATACCAGCCAAGGCACTCTCAAAACCCTCTGGTGTCTCAAACAACTCTTCTGCCTTCACGTCGGTCTTAGGACTGACATCAAACCAGTCTGAGCATGAGGTCAGGCAGGCAGAAGCCACTGCTATTACACCTATATATAATAATCTGAATTTCATAATTTACAATATTATTTGAAGATAAGTGACAGAGATAATGTATATGAGCGAGCGAATGGATAATCCAAACCTCTCTCCATCTTGATGCGAGACAGTCTGAACAAGTCGTTTGTCGTGAAGTTGAGCGACAAGACATCAATGTTCATCTTGCGCAAGAAGTTGAACTTCTCATAGCGCATACGATAGCCCACGCTCATGGTTGACATCTTCAACTCGTCATCATCCATGATGAAACGGGTACTCTGCTCTGTCTGACTAGCACTGGCATCCAAGGAGAACTTCTTGAAATAGGTAACATCTCCTGGCTTCTGCCAACGGCTGGTCATAGCACGCTTGTCCAAGTTGTAAGCGATGTTACGATTCTCAATCTTGTCCACCAAGGTAGAGTTATATACAATACCACCCCATTTATAAGTGAAACCGACATTGAAGGTCAAGTCCTTATAGTTGAGTGAGCTACTGATGGTACCGCTCACCTTTGGATTGGTATCACCTACTGGCACCTTGTCATTACTGTTCCATTCAAAGGTCTTCTGTCCATCACGTGTCAAGAACACTTCCTTACCTGTCACAGGGTCGATACCCAAGGAACGAACCGTAAACAAGGTGGTGGTAGAATAGCCCTCTTGCAAGATTGGCAGTGGCGCACTCTTGGAAGCCAACTGGCGCTCGTTGATCTTACGGAGATAATCCGAGACCTTACGAATCTTGTTCTTGTTATGGTTGGCGTTGGCATTGATGGTCCAATAGAGTTGCTTACGCAAGTTCTGGTAAGCGATGACATTCAAAGACACATCGAAACCGCGGTTCTGCAACTCACCTGCATTGATGTTCTGAGAGTTGAAACCGGTAGATGGAGCCAAGTCATACTGGGTCATCATTTGGCGAGTGATGTTGTTGTAGTAGTTGAACGAAGCATTGATGCGGTTCTTCCAGAAACCGATGTCAACTCCCAAGCTCAACTGGTCGGTCTTAGCCCACTTCAAGTCAGGATTGTTCAAACCCTGCAACATTGCGCCCAAGGTTCCGAATGAGTTGTATGGTTTCATCGTATTGGTGAAGGTATAGAACTCAATGGTCTCGTAAGGACTAGAACTTTGCTCACCAGTCACACCATAAGTAGCACGGAACACCAAGTTGGAGATACGACCTTCGAGCCATTTCTCTCGATAAGCATTCCAGCGTACACCGGTTGACCAGAATGGGGTAAAGTTATTATTGGTATAGCGAGAGGAGTTCTCCTCACTCAAGTTGAAATCAACAGAGTATCTATTGTCATAGCTATATGAAATCTGTCCGATAAAGCTCATGGTACGTGATATGGCTTCCGAACCACTTGGATTGGTTGACATCTTGTTACCGAAGATGAAATCATCCATGTGACGGTCAGGATAACCAGTGGCAGAAAGGTTCACATAGTTATTGCGATCCTCATTCACAGTCCAGTTGGCAAACATACTGATCAAGTGCTTGTCGATAGGCAAGTTGTAGTTGATACCCATGTTGCTAGACCAAGAGGTGGACTCACCAGTGTTCTTGGTATAACTACCCTTCAAAGTCTTGTCTGTCTCGTTGGCAAAGTCTGTATGGTCAGCAGGCAAGAATCTCTCTGTACGTGCAGTTCCACGAGTATATTGCAAAGACTCCGTGAAGCGCAAGTTGTCGAGAATCATGTACTCGAAGTTCAAACTGCTGGCTATGCTGAGGCTTCTAGAGAAGTCCTTGACACCGATATTTGAGTTGTAAAGTGGGTTAGTTACGGTAGTACTTCCCGCAGCAGTAAAGTTATCCAATATCTGGTCATAACCTCCTTGCGCATTGGTCATGCGGTAGTATGGGTTTGCCTGACTATAAGATGAATAGGAACCGTATGGAGAATTGTTACCAGATGCTTCCGACAAGTTGATGTTGGCTCCTACGGTAACACGCTTTTTACGATAAGTCATGGAGAAGTCAACACCCTTGGTATTGTTGGATGATCCCTTCATCACACCTGGTTGGAAGGCTGCATTGACACCCAAGCTATATCTGAACACATCCGTACCACCTGCGGCAGTCAAGGAGTGACGTGTCTGTACGGCTGTACGCAAAGGTTGTGAGAGCCAATAGGAATCAACACCTGCCAACACATTGCGACGCAATTCGTTATAGCGGTTCATGCTGCTTACGCTATTAGGGTCATAAACACCTGCCATCCACTCAGTCTGCAACTTCTCGGCTGCATTCATCATGTTATAATCGGTCAAGTCTGGTGACTGAATAGTCAATGTTCCATTGTAAGCCACAGACAAGGCGCCATCAGGAGCCACCTTTGTAGTGATAACCACAACGCCATTACTTGCCTTCGAACCATAGATAGAGGTAGCGGCAGCATCCTTGAGGATTGTCACATCGTCAATACGCTCTGGGTCGAGGGAAAGGATACGAGTCATAGGTACTACGAAACCATCGAGTACAAACAAAGGTGTATTCGGACGACTTGATACGTTGTCAAGCAACAAGTCCATAGAATTCATGTTAGACACAGAACCCAACGATTGGTCACCACGCATCTGAAACTCTGGCTGCGCAGTAGGGTCAGAACCATTCGAGTTGTTCTCCTTCACCTTGAAACTAGGGTCAAAGAACTGAAGGCTCTTCAATATATTGTTTGGATCGATACGGCGCAATTCGTCACCCTTCACCGTAACATAGTTACCAGTAAAGCTCTTCTTGTTGCGTCGGCTGATACCTGTAACAACCACCTCATCCATATTGTTGGCATTGGCTGTCAACACAATCTTCATATCACGATTTGGACGAAGAATCTGGATAGACTTGGTCTCGTAACCGATATAAGAAATTCTGATGGATGACTTACGGTTGATGCGCAAACTGAACTTACCATCCTCATCGGTAATACATCCAGAAGCGCCCTTCTGCTTGGTTCCATTGGTGACTGATACGGTAGCACCCACCAATGGTTGGTGGTCGTCACCTCCAATGATAACACCACCAATAATAAAACTCTGCGCATCGTCTTCTTGTCGTTCGTAAGAAGATATGACGATGGCACGGTGTCCACCTTGGTAGTCGATGCGAACATTTTGGTTACCAATCAATTCGCCCAGCACCTTGTCAAGTGGTTTGTCCTTGACATTCAAGGTGGTGAGATCATTGATACCCACAAGTGTCACACCCTGGAAGATTAAATCGGCATTGACCGACTTGGCTACTTTCTTCAGCACACTTCCCAATGTCTCATTACTTACTCGCAATGTCACCTTTTCCTCTTTCCATCCATCATCAGAAGGACGTACTTTTTGCGCATTGGCTGAAAGTGGAGGGAACATCTGAACAGGCGCTCCTACCAAAAGGCTTGCGAGACAAGTAGATTTCAATAAGAATTCTCTTTGCTTCATGAACTTTTCGTTTAATTGAACTCTCTCTTATGTTGTTTATATTTATTATTTCTATTATTGCATCAAGGCGTCAAGGATGTCTGCATGATGTTTGTCTGTGCAATACTTTTCCTTGTAGGCTTTTAGCAGAGGTTCTACACGCTCTATGTTCTTGCCACCTTGAATATAATTGGTCAACACCGAATATAGTACAGCATCTCTTCGTGCTCCATCATAATAGGAAGCCAACTCATTGAACATAGCTTCCAACTCATTAGGACGCTCATATTTCTCTCCTTTCTTTTGAGCTGCCTTTGATTTCTCGTAAGCCATATTCAAAAGCAAGAAAGAGCAATAGTCAGGACAGTTTAAAGAGGCGGCATCATCACGTAAAGTAACGTCCTTCAATATGTTCCAATAATCGCCAACACCCTGCTGAGCAATAGGAAGTTTACGAGTTTCCTCATACATTGGAGGATACTCGATGAAAGAAGAAAAGGCTTGTCCTTCTGCCTCAGCCATTACGTAATTGGCTACCTCATCGGCTACCTTTGCCTTGGATTCCGCTACTAGTTGCTTGGCTTTGACTAGCAACTTCTCGGAGTCCTTGATTCTATCCACAGGTTTCACATCCACAACAATACAAGCCAAAAGTTGTGACTTATAACGGATGCTCTTCTTGAAATCATTGAAGGCGGCATAAAGTTGGTTGGCAGCAACTGCACTCTCGCTTCCTGAGAAAGAAAGATTCTTCACTTGCTTTCCAAGATATTGCACATCCACATGCAAACTATCTCCTGGCATCAACAAGACGGTAGTTCGTCCATTGATAATCATCGATACCATCTGGTCGCTGTTGAATGAATACACATGCTCCTCACCTGGGTTGGTATGGAACTCTTGTCTGATAAATGGACTTTGCACACAGTCGAAATACACCATATCTCTTTGATAGCCATCAATATTGGCACTCAAAACGGTACGCTTGCCTTGTGCAAAAGAAACTAAGGAAAGACACATCAATCCCATTGTTAGGATGACTTTTTTTCTCATACAGATTCTTATGTTAAGGGGTTAATTAATAAATTAGACTTTAGATATAATATCGTAAGTTATCGTACATAAATCAAAAAAAGCGTCCCCTTCAAGCATCACAGCCCGAAGAGTGCGCTCTCATTCATTTTTTAATATTTTGCCTATAACAAAATTCTTTATCATTATTCGATAACCACAGTTGTCCAACCATGCTTGTCCTCGATGGTACCATACTGGATTCCACGGAGGGTATCATACAGATGCTTAGAGATAGGACCTGGCTTCTCACCGAAGTTGTAGCGCTTGCCTGTATCCAAGTCGTCGATGTAGCTGATAGGACTGATTACTGCAGCAGTACCGCAAGCACCAGCCTCCTCGAATGTATCCAACTCATCCTCTGGAATCTGTCGGCGCTCTACCTTCATACCCAAGTCTTCAGCCAACTGCATCAAACTCTTGTTGGTGATAGATGGGAGGATAGAGGTACTCTTAGGAGTTACGTATGTATTGTTCTTAATACCGAAGAAGTTGGCAGCTCCACACTCGTCCATGTATTTCTTCTCCTTGGCGTCGAGATAGAACTCGCAAGCATAACCCTTCTCGTGAGCGATAGAATTGGCTCTAAGAGAAGCAGCATAGTTGCCACCCACCTTATAGATACCTGTTCCGAGAGGAGCAGAGCGGTCGAAATCACGGATGATGACGTATGGGTTGGTAGAGAATCCACCCTTGAAGTATGGACCCACTGGAGTTACGAAAATGAGGAAGCAATACTCAGTAGCAGGGTGCACACCCACCTGAGCGCTTGTACCGATGAGCAGCGGACGGATATAGAGTGTAGCTCCGCTCTCGTAGGTAGGAATCCATTCCTGGTTGAGGCGAACCACCTTCTTGACCATTTCCTCGAACATTTCTGTAGGCACCTCTGGCATAAGAATACCACGGCATGTGCTCTGCAAGCGGGCAGCGTTCTCGTCCATGCGGAACACGCGCACCTTGCCATCAGGGCAACGGTAAGCCTTCAAACCCTCGAAAGCTTCCTGACCATAGTGCAAACAAGTTGCAGCCATGTGCAATTTCAAATACTCATCAGAGCAAACTTCTATTTCGCCCCATTTGCCGTCGCGATAGTAACAGCGAACATTGTAGTCAGTCTGGCGATAGCCGAATGACAAATTAGACCAATCCAAGTCTTTCATAACATCTTATTTTTAAATGTTCTACTAATATTTAGCCGCAAAATTACAAAATATTCCGTTAATCTGCAACTTTTTCGCTTAATATTTAGCAAAAACGTTATTATTATTCGTTTTTTCTTACGCAAAATGCATTTTTACATAGATTTATGTATGTTCTTACGCAACGCATTTATTCCTTCTTCCATTTTTCTTTCACTTTTGAAGATTCTTTTTATGATTCTTCGTTCAGCAGTTTCTTGATTTCTTCGTCGGCCTTGGTGAGTTTGTCCCTGCAAAGTTTTACCAGCAGTTTGGCACGCTTCAACTGCTCTGAGAGCTGGTCAATATCCAGTTCATCATTTTCCATTTTCTCTACGATTTCTTCAAGCTCTCTAACAGCCTGCTCGTATTTGATTTCTTCTTTTGCCATACGCTTTATCTGATTATTATGCCTTTATTCTAGTTAGTTTTTCGATACTTCCGACTTGACTGCTCCATCCGCAAATTTCGTTTCTATGATGTCTCCTTCCTTCAACTGCCCTGCCGAGCGCACGCTTTTCCCGTCTTTCAAGGTAATACTATAGCCGCGCTTGAGCAGCAATTCCGGGTCTTGCGCCTTCATGCGCTGGGCGAGCATCTGCAGTCTGTGACTTTCATTGAGCAGTTTTCTTTCGGCTATCGGCTGCACATTCTGCGAAAGGATTTCGAGATGGCGCTGCGCCCGCGACAGTTTTTCCTGTACATGAGAGGAAAGGCGAGCCATCAGTCGGTCGAGCCTTGCACCCTGTTTTGTCTTTACCAATGAGAACTGCACAGGAATTCCGCTGCTCAATCTTTCGAGCCTCATTCGCTCCACCTGCAGTCTGTGCTTCACATTCTGCACGATGGTTTCCTGAGCATCCATCACGCGAACATACACTTCCGTGAGATGGTCGATGAGGAAAGCCGCTGCTGCCGTAGGGGTCTTCACACGGCGGAAGGAAATCATATCGAGCACGCTTTCATCCCGTTCATGTCCGATACCCGTGATGATAGGCAATGGGAAATTGGCCACATTCTCTGCCAAGGCTAAGGTATCGAAACCCAACAGATCGCTGGTTGCGCCTCCACCTCGGATGATGACCACGCAGTCCCACTGTTCCCACTCAGCATTGATCTGATTGAGGGCAGCAATGACGCTCTGCTCTACTCCCTCGCCCTGCATCGTGGCAGGAAAGAGGGATGTGACAAACTGCAATCCATATCCATTATCAGCCAACTGGTTGCAGAAGTCTCCATATCCGGCTGCCGAAGCACTGGAAATAACGGCGATGCGCTGACAGAACATCGGGAGCCTCAGCTCTTTCTGCAGTTCAAAGACTCCTTCTTCCTTCAAGGTTTGGATAATCTCCTGCCGCTTTCTCGCCATATCGCCCAAGGTATAATTAGGGTCAATATCATTCACAATCCATGAGAAGCCGTAGTTTTCATGAAACTGCGCATGTACCTTGAGCAGCACCTTCATTCCGGCATGAATTCTCTGTCCGGTCACCCGTTCGAAATGTGGCTTGATCAGCATCCATCTGTTTCGCCAGCAGGAAGCATGAGCCTTAGCTATAGGCGTATTGGACCGTTCATCCTTCTCGATGAGTTCCATATAGCAGTGCCCTCCGTAAGCCTCACGGGCCTCAGAAAGTTCAGCTTCTACCCAATAACTGTCGGGCAATGACATCGAGATAATCTCACTGACTATCGAATTCAACTCAAAAAGTGATAAATGTTTCACCATACAATACTTCGCTATAGAATTCTTCACTCTTCGTTCTTCACTCTTCACTAAAATCTCTTCACTTACTTAATCGCCTTTCCAGTCTGGTAAGCCTTCCAGAAATCAGGCACCCCATATCCATAGATATTATCAGGATGCTGCTGGTTATTGCCAGCCATCTTCACCAGTTTGATGATCTGCTTGGCCGTCTTATGCGGAAGCGCCTGCCAGAGACAAGCCGTCATTCCTGCTATCAGAGGCGAGGAAAACGAGGTGCCGTTATCATTGATGATGGCCCCTCTGCCCGTAATCACGGAAGCAGGACTTCCAAACGCCATCACATCCGGTTTGATGCGCCCGTCGGCAGTAGGTCCCACGGCACTGAAAGCAGCATTCTTGCCCTGCTCGTTGATGCTGCCCACAGTAAGAATATCCTTGGCGTCGGCAGGAAAATTGATTTTCTTCCACACTCCCATACCATCATTGCCGGCAGAATTCACGCAGATAATTCCCTTATCAGCACACATCGAGGCCGTATGGGAAATCAGTGCCGTCTCGCCATCCTGTTCCCAGTATAGATGATTCGTCTTCACATCATCAAAGTCGTGGTAACCCAAAGAGGAATTGATGACATCAACTCCCAAACTGTCGGCATACTCGGCAGCAGAAGCCCAGTAGTCTTCCTCGGCAAGACTTTCCGTACGCTCATCCTCGCAGCGTACCAGCACGTATTGCGCCTCAGGAGCCACGCCCACATAGAGATTGGGAGCATTGGCAGCCATCGTGGAGAGCACCATCGTGCCATGTTCCATCTCTTCGAAGATATTATTGGACTTAGGAACTACGAAATCCTTCAACCCAGCCAGTTTTACCCCATGCAGGGCAGGAATCCTGTCCGCATTCATAAAACCGCCATCTAAAACGGCTATCATCATTCCGTTGCCATAGAATCCCCGCTCATGAATACGCTGACCGCCTATAGACTTCAGTTGCTCGGCAGCAGCCCCATAATGGGTAGGCCCAGACTCCCAGCTATTGAGTTCCTTGCGGAAACTGGAACGCTTGCGCTCGGTGATGGAATCGGGCGAGGAAAATACTTTCAACTTTCTGGTGATAAAAGAAAGGGAATTGAGCTTGTTGAGTTCTTTCTCCTTGTGAATCTTCACCAGCAAGGTATTGTTCCATTTGCTCTGTCCCACGATTTCAATCCCCGTCCTGCTCACAGAATCGAGGTAAGCAGGAGCGATAGGCAGATCTGTGACATCTACCGAAAGTCCCTGACGCTTACGGCGCTCTATCGAACGGGCAGAAAGAAACTGCTCCGGACGGCTCACCGAGAAGGGAGTATGCTGCAGGTCCTTATCACGAAGATACAAACGATACATCATACATCTGCCGCCAGGGAAGGAAACCATATCCGTCTCTGTGATACGAAAAGCCCTATCTTCGTGAGCCATCAAAGAAAGAGCCATTATCAGAAATGCATAAAGCATCAAATACCTTTTCATCTTTATCAGGTTTTCTTATTGTTCTATTGTTGTTTATGTTGTTTCTATTGTTGTTCAGTCTTTGTTCTACGGCCATTGTGTCGCAGTCGATGAAAGCCAACATTACAGTCGATGATTTCTGATCATCCAATCGTTGTTGCCAGCATTTCATCCGATAGAAATATTGTTGATTACGAATTGCAAAAGTAATGTTTTCAAATGAGAATGCCAAAAGAAAAGTAAAGTTTTTGAAAGATTGGTAAGTTTTTCCCTATATATATAATAAGGTATGGAATATTTTTTGTACTTTTGCAGTCAAAGTATTCAAACATCAATGGAAAATAAACAAGCAACATTAGAATTGGGCACCAAACCGGTGGGCAAATTATTGGTACAATATGCCTTGCCTGCCATGATTGCCATGACCGCCGCTTCGCTTTACAACATCGTGGACCGTGTATTCATCGGACAGGGTGTGGGAGCAATGGCGATTTCCGGTCTGGCCATCACCTTCCCGTTCATGAACCTCACAGCCGCTTTCGGAGCCGGCGTGGGCGTAGGAGCTTCAACAGCCATCAGCGTGAAGTTGGGACAAAAGGATTATACTACAGCCCAAAACATTCTGGGTAACACAATTTCTCTGAATCTCATCATCGGTATCGGACTGAGCATTATCTGTCTGCTCTTCCTCGACCCTATCCTGAGATTCTTCGGAGCCAGCGACCAGACACTCGTCTATGCACGTGACTATATGGTCATCATCCTGCTGGGCAATGTGGTGAGCCACATGTATTTCGGCATGAATGCGCTGCTCAGGGCAGCCAGCAAGCCGCGGCAGGCCATGTACGCCACCATCTTCACGGTGATCATGAACGTGATACTGGATGCACTTTTCATCATCGTGTTCAAATGGGGAATACAGGGAGCCGCCATCGCCACCATCCTCTCGCAGCTGATGGCGATGATGTGGCAGTTCAAACTCTTCAGCAATAAGAACGAACTGCTCCACCTCAAGAAAGGTATTTACAGACTGAGAAAGAAACTGGTAGAGAACATCCTCGCCATCGGCATTTCGCCTTTCCTGATGAATGTCTGCGCCTGCATCGTCGTCATCTTCATCAACAACCAACTGGTGCGTTTCGGAGGCGATCTCTCTGTGGGTGCCTACGGCATTGCCAATGGTATTGCCATGGTATTCGTCATGTTCGTGTTCGGCATCAACCAGGGAATGCAGCCTATCGCCGGCTACAACTACGGAGCTCAGAAAATAGACCGACTGATGAGGGTTTTAAACCTCAGCATCATCGCTGCTACAGGCA
Organism: Prevotella sp. AM42-24; assembly: GCF_003461825.1. Classification (NCBI taxonomy): domain Bacteria; kingdom Pseudomonadati; phylum Bacteroidota; class Bacteroidia; order Bacteroidales; family Prevotellaceae; genus Prevotella; species Prevotella sp. AM42-24. The sequence goes on from NZ_QTXV01000022.1 coordinate 30,685, forward strand.
TTATGGTAACCGGTTGGCTGATAGCCATGTTCCTGCCATACTACTGCGCCAGAATGTTTACTACCGACAAGGCGCTGATAGAATTAGGCATCAAGGCCATCCGCATCGTGATGTGCTGCTTCCCGATCATCGGTTTCCAGATGGTCATCACCAACTTCTTCCAGTGCATCGGCAAAGTGAAGATCAGCATCTTCCTCTCTCTGTCAAGACAGTTGCTCATTCTCCTGCCACTCTTGGGACTGCTGCCATTATTCTGGGATATAGAAGGCGTCTGGTACAGTATGCCAATCTCTGATTTCTCTGCCGCCGTGATTGCCGCCATCGTCATGTCATGGTATATGAAGAAACTGAAAAGAATGCACAGAGAAAATCTGCTGCAGCAGGAAATGACGGAAGGATAAAGCATCATCATACATTCATCAACTATAAAATAGAGAATTATGACTAAAATCATCATAAACGTAGGTCGCCAGATAGGAAGCGGTGGCCATATTATCGCAGAGAAGCTGGCAGAAGCCTTCGGTTGCAAGTGCTACGACCGTGAACTTCTCAATCTGGCAGCCAAGGAGAGTGGATTCTCTGAGAAATTCTTCGAGCAGAACGATGAGCAGAAGGGATTTTTCAAAGCACTCTTCCATACCCATCTCCCTTTCCTGAGCGACAGCAACTTCTATCACAATGATTTCTCACAGGAAGGTCTGTATAAATTTCAGAGCGATGCCATCAGAAAGGCTGCCGATGAGGGCAACTGCGTATTTGTAGGAAGAACAGCCGACTATGTGCTGCGCGACTATAAGAACGTGATTAACATTTTCATCACCGCCAATATCGACGACCGCATCAAGGCCGTTTGCAAGCGCAAGAACATCGACCGTGCCGCTGCCCGCAAATTCATCACCAACCATGAGGAAGAACGTGCTTCCTACTATGGCTACTATACCGGCAAGAAATGGGGACACAGCGAGAGTTACGATCTCTGCATCAACAGCAGCCTGCTGGGACTGGAAGAGACTGAGAAATTCATCGAAGAGTTTATCAGAAAAAAGTTCAAATTATAAGAAATCTGACTCAGAAAGAAATTCAACTGAATAAGAATTCAGACTCAGAAGAAAACTCATAAGAAATTCAATTCATAAGAAATTTAACTCACAATATAATGAAGAAGATTATGCTTTTGGGCTCAGGCGAACTGGGCAAAGAATTTACCATCGCCGCAAAGCGTGCTGGACAGTATGTCATCGCTTGCGACAAGTATGACAATGCTCCTGCCATGCAGGTTGCTGACGAGCGAGAAGTGTTCTCAATGCTCGATGGCGACGCATTGACCGCAGTGGTTGAGAAACATCATCCAGACATCATCGTGCCTGAGATTGAAGCTATCCGTACAGAGCGTCTCTTCGACTTCGAGAAAGAGGGCATTCAGATTGTACCTTCTGCCCGTGCCGTGAACTACACCATGAACCGCCGTGCCATCCGCGATCTGGCCGCCAAGGAACTGGGTCTGCGCACAGCCAAGTATTTCTACGCTAAGACATTCGAGGAATTCAAGAATGCAGCCGACGAAATCGGTTTTCCATGTGTAGTGAAGCCATTGATGAGTTCCAGCGGTCATGGACAGAGCTATGTACACAATGACGACGAACTCGTGGAGGCTTACAAGGAAGCTATGGAGGAAGGTCGTGGCGATGTGAAGGAAGTCATCATCGAGGAATTCATTGATTTCGACTCTGAGTTCACACTCCTCACCGTAACCCAGAAGGATGGTCCTACCCTCTTCTGCCCTCCTATCGGACACATCCAGAAAGGTGGCGACTACCGCGAGAGCTGGCAACCCTTCCAGTTGCCAGAGGAAGCATTGAAGAAAGCACAGCATATTGCAGCCGAAGTGACCAAGGCTTTGACCGGTGCTGGTCTCTGGGGTGTAGAATTCTTCCTGAGCAAGCAGGGTGAAGTGATTTTCTCTGAGTTGAGTCCACGTCCACACGATACAGGTATGGTAACTCTCGGTCACACCACCAACCTGAGCGAGTTTGAGCTCCATTTCCGTGCTGTGATGGGCTTGCCAATAGCAGGCATTCACCTGGAGCACGCCGGATGCTCTGCCGTTATTCTCTCACCGGAAGAAAGCACCGAGCCGCTCAACTACAATTTCATGGATGCGCTGAAGGAAGATCATACCCGTATCCGCATTTTCGGAAAACCAGAGGCTCACGTAGGCCGCCGTATGGGCGTCGTTCTCTGCTACGGAGAAAAGGATGCTGACCTCAATCAGCTTCGCGACAAGGCAAAGCGCCTGGCAAAGACCGTTTTGGGCACCGATCCTTATATGAAGAAATAATTCTTAAAAGAATAAGACACATCTAACCCTACAAACATTAGATGGTATATAATTCATTTTTATTCATTTGGTTGTTCCCTATCATTTTTATGGTAGGGAACAATCTTACTGTTCCCTATCGCAAATATTTTTTTCTGATAGTCTCATACGGCATTTACATCTATTACAACAAATGGATGACCCTCACTCTTATCGCCGTGAGCCTCATCTCCTACTTCTTTGCCAAATATCTGGAAAGGAATCAGAACAAGTATCTGGAGAAAGACCAAGAGAAAGATTTAGAGAAAGACCTGATAAAGAACCTGATGAAAGACCCGGACAAGAAGAACTGCGGGAAAGAAACTATCTGCGGAAAAGGAACAATCTGTGCAGGAGTCATAGCAACCATTCTTCCGCTTGTCGTTTTCAAATACGGGCACTTCATCTCGGAAAATCTTAGTTCCTTCACGGATAGTTTCGGCTTCATCTCGGATGAAAGCCATTTCTCCATCATTGCCCCATTAGGCATTTCCTTCTTCACCTTCCAGGCTCTGAGCTATGTATTCGATGTTTACCGCAAGAAATATCCAGCCGAGCAAAATCTGTCGAACTATCTCACTTACATGGCTTTCTTCCCTTCCATGATAGCCGGTCCGATCAACAGATACGACCAACTGATGCCCCAGTTGAACACGGTACAGGGTTTCAACCGTCCACTGGCAGAAAAAGGATTGAAAATGATACTTTGGGGAATGTTTCTCAAGGTAGTGATTGCTGACAGATTGCAGCTCTATATCGACCCGGTTTTTGATGGTTTTCTCCAGGAAAGCGGTTCATCACTCCTGATGGCAGCCATTCTCTATTCCATCCAACTCTATACAGACTTCGCCGGCTATTCGCTCATAGCCATAGGCGCAGCAGCCACATTAGGCTACAATCTCAAACAGAATTTCCACAATCCCTACTTCTCCATCGGAATCACAGACTTCTGGCACAGATGGCACATTACCTTGGCACATTGGCTCAGAGACTACATCTACATTCCACTGGGAGGAAGCCGTTGCTCGAAAAAACGGAACTATGCCAATATCCTCATTACATTCGCAGTAAGCGGAATCTGGCATGGAGCCAACTGGACCTTTATCGTATGGGGACTACTGCACGGACTGTTCCTGGTCATCGAAAAAATGCTCGGTTTACAAAAAAAGAAAGAATCCAAACTCTCTTCTACCGACATAGAATCCTCCGCCCTCAAGCCGAGATATTTCTCCATGAAAAACAGAAGCATCCGGTTGGCAAGAATCGTCCTTACGTTTTTCCTCATCACATTCCTGTGGATTTTCTTCCGCATGAATACGATAGAAGATGCATGGATCGTGATAGAAAAGATATTTACCAGTCAGGACATGCATTTCGGAATCTGCGAGAAGTTTATCTATGTCTTTATCGCCATCGTATTCATCAAGGATCTGATAGACGAAATCCGTCCTTCCTGCAATCCGTTCTATCATTCAAAGACATGGGTGAGATGGGCCACCTATCTATTCATCTTTACAAGCATCCTACTCTTCGGAGTTTTCGATGCGGGTCAATTCATTTATGCCAGATTTTAAAGTCATGAGAAAGTTTTTTGGTAAAATATCGGTATTCGTCCTGTTGATGGCACTCATCTATGTAGCCCTCAGCACAGGCTTTTACTTTCTGGAATCACATGCAAAAGGGGAAAGTGGAAGACTGAAATACATCCATGACCAGTTGAAAGCAGATCATCTGATCATGGGTTCATCGCGCGCCCTTCACCATTATAATCCCCAATATCTTACACCTTATTATAATATAGGGGAAGACCGCATGGGAATCATTTTCAATTATGGCAGGCTGCAACTGGTAGAAGAAAGGAACAAGGTGAAATCCATTATCTACGACGTGGAACCAGACTACGACCTGCTGGAAGATGACAACACAACGTATCTCGGCAATCTGCGTCCTTACTATTGGCGCGATCATATCAGCTCTATCTTCCATGACGTGGATGCAACGGAACGCTTCAAAATGCTATTTCCGTTCTACCCTTTCAACTCGTGCCTGCTGAAACTTCTCGCAGATACAAGAGCAGAAGACCTTACAGACAAAAAGGGATTTGTGCCCTACGAGGGTTGCCAGGCCATCATACCGGAAAACCTGCCGCAAAACAAGCATGACAAACTGAAATATGAATACCTGCAGAAACTCATCACGACCTGCCAGCAACAGCAGATCCAACTGATATTTGCCGCCTCTCCCCAACTCTCATACCAGAGCGACTCGGTGTTCATACCGCTGAAAAAGATCTGCAAAGCTCAGAAGATTCCTTTGCTGAATCATTTCTGCGACAAACGCTTCACAAAGCACAGAGAATGGTTTCACAATGCCAATCATCTCAATGAAACAGGAGCTGATATTTATTCTAAAATGATAGCAGAAGAGTTACAAAGAATCAACGGCAAACAATAAACTCGCCGATTATGCGTTCTTTCTATAAATGCGAGTATATTAAGTCATGAAAGAATTAGGAAGAATCATACAATTAAATAAAAAGGAGGAAGAAGGTTACTGTTCCTGCACCGACAAGGATGCAGGTCTGCCGTTCGTGCCCAAACGCCTCTACTGGATATACGACGTGCCGGGAGGAGAAAGCCGCGGAGGACATGCTCACAAAAAGCTGAAGCAGATCATCATAGCCGCCAGCGGTTCCTTTACCGTTCATCTGGACGATGGACATGAGAAAAAGGACTACTTCCTGAACCGCCCTGACCAAGGACTTCTGCTCGATACGGAAATATGGCGAACCATTGATGATTTCTCATCAGGTGCCGTCTGTCTGGTCTTAGCCTCCAGACTGTATGAGCCGGAAGACTATCTCTATGAATATGAAGACTTCATCGATTACATCCAAGAAAGAGAAGCCGGGAAATAAAAACTTCAGCTAAAATGATAGAAATCAGAAGATAATATGATAGAAATCAAAAGATATACACCCCAAGAGAAACAAGACTGGAATGACTTCGTGGCAAAATCCAGGCAAGGTACGTTTCTTTTTGACAGAAACTATATGGATTATCATCAGGACAGATTTCATGACCATTCCCTGATGATTTTCTATAACGGAAAGCTCTGTGCTTTGCTGCCTGCAAATGAAGTTGTAGATAAAACCCTTGTTTCACATCAGGGACTCACATACGGCGGACTGCTGACCTGCAACAAAATGACGGCAGCCATCACCTGTCAGGTATTTGATGCTATCAATATCTATCTGAAAGAAAGAGGTTTTCAGAAAGTCATATACAAAGCAATACCTTGGATTTACCACAACATTCCATCGGAGGAAGATCTCTATGCCATCATGCAAACATGTAAGGCCCGGTTATTGGCAAGAGAAATCTCCACCACCATTCCCCTGATGCATAAACTGCGTTTTTCCGAACAAAGAAGAAGAGGAATTCATAAGGCCAACCGCTGCAACTTGACTATCCATGAAGCAAACATGAATGATATCTGGGAGTTCTGGAACATTCTCAATACTAATCTCCAGCACAAATATCATACGGCTCCAGTTCACACCTATGAGGAATTGAAACTTCTGATGACACGATTCCCAGAAAACATCAAGGGCTATGTGGTAAAGGATGCAGAAAACCACAACGTTCTCGCAGGAAGCCTCATCTACATCACCCCGCAAGTGACGCATACCCAATACATCGCAGCATCACCTCAAGGGAAAGAAGAGGGAGCACTCGACCTGCTCTTTGATGAGTTGATCAACCAAAAGCAATGGAATACGACCTATTTTGATTTTGGAAAATCAACCGAGCAGCAAGGTACTTATCTCAATGAGAATCTCATCCACCAGAAAGAAGGATTTGGAGGAAGAGGCGTCGTTTATGATACTTACGAATGGGAACTGTAGGAATTCTCAAATACTTGAAAATAGAAACTTTAGAAAGAACAATATAAAGAAAATCCCGGAAACATCTTGACTGAGTTTCCGGGATTTTCTTTATATATAGATTCTGCTAAATGAACTGCAAAAAGTCAACAGTCAACAGTTAACAGTTGTTTTTTATATACCTATGACTTTTTAGCAAAGCACGATTGTCACACCTCTGGCAGCCTGCGCTCCCATAACAAGAGCCTGTTCAATATCTGCAGTCTTGCTCGGTCCACTGATAAATATACCGAAATTATATTTCGGATCCATCTCGATGCGGGCATAAGCCTCATGCATATTGTTTACCACAGACTTCTCATCAAGGATAATAACCAGGTATTCTGAAATAAAAAGTTCAGCCTTCTCCTTCATGGTCTGAGGAATCCAGACGCAACCATTTTCAGCTACGCCCAACTGTCCACGGACTACGCAGACATCCGTACCATTCAGTTCGTTGGCCTCAGCCACAGTATCCGGATTGCGCAAAACGACTTCATCCGTTCCCCCATCAGGAGTAAAAGCCTGCAATTTTTCCAACTGAATATCTGGCAGATTGCTGGCAAACACCTTCGCCTGAGGATAAGCCATTCTCACAATCTCGTTGAGCATATCGTCATCCTTGCTGGCTCTCATCACATGAGCACCCACAGACTGGCTCATGGCAACAAACTGCTGCAAAGTATCCTCATACTGAATGCCTTTGATTTCTACAGAAGGCTTATCGAATTGAACATGCGTATTCTTACGCAACTTATTCAGGAAATCTTCTTTTTTCATTTTACTTTCCCCTCCTTCCATAATTGATGAAACGACTTCTTCGCAAACTCAGGCATGGCATGGCCAATACCCCAAGCATTCCAATTACTGAAATGTGTGCAACATTCTGGAATCAGATTGGCAAGTGGCGCAAATTTCAAGGCTGTGGTATAAAGTGAAGGACGGTCGAAGAGATATTCCATACCGCTGGACATCGCCTTCTTGATAGGATTAGCCTTGCCCAATTTGTCAAGGCTCTGACGCCAGACATAAATCTGGGAACCCGGACCCACCTTGGAAGGACAGACATTATCACACGACAGACACAAGGTGCAGGCAGAAACATTATCCGCATATTTCTGAGGATTCTTCAGCATACCCAGATTCACACCCACAGGACCAGGAATGAAATAAGTATAACTGTATCCACCGGAACGACGATAGACAGGACAAGTATTCATGCAGGCACCGCAACGCATACACTTCAAAGTCTGCCAATGGTCTTTATCTGCCAGAATATCACTCCTGCCATTATCCACCAGAACCACATGCATTTCTGCACCCGGACGAGCCTGACGGAAATGAGAAGTAAAAGCCGTAGTAGGCTGACCTGTACCACAACGGCAAAGCAGACGCTGGAATACCGCCAAAGACTTGTAATCAGGAACCAACTTTTCAATACCCATCGCCACAATATGAAGCTTAGGCATGGAAGTCGTCATATCAGCATTACCTTCATTGGTACAAACCACGCAATCACCCGTTTCAGCCACTCCAAAATTACATCCAGTCATTCCTGCTCCAGCCTCCATAAACTGGTCGCGAAGATGATGGCGGGCACAGCGGGTGAGATAAGTTGGGTCATAATTTCCTATTTCCTTAGAGATTCCTTTCTCCTCAAACATCTTGCCCACTTCTTCACGCTTGAGATGGATGGCAGGCATCACGATATGGCTCGGTTTCTGACCTAAGAGTTGGATAATACGCTCACCCAAGTCGGTTTCCACCACATCAATACCATGCTTTTCCAGGTAAGGATTCATCTCACACTCTTCGGTAAGCATAGACTTTGATTTCACCATTTTCTTCACATGATGATCATTCAGGATGCCGAGCACAATCTCATTAAATTCCTGCGCATCCTTTGCCCAATGCACCTTGACACCACGACTCTCCAGATTCTTGGAAAAAACATCAAGATAATCTGCCAGATGGGTAATCGTATGCATCTTAATTTCAGAAGCCAGTTCGCGAAGATCTTCCCATTCCGGAAGTTCATGCGCCATCTTATCTCTCTTTTGTCTTACAGACCAGAAGGTAGCATCATGCCAGGTGGTCTTTTCTACATCTGCCGTAAACTTAGCGGCTCTCTTGGAATGTTCTGTACTCATAGTCCTGCAGCTAAAATTTGTACAACATGAATGAATTGAATAGGCATTTTCTCCTTCTTGGCAATGCCTGCCATGTGCATCAGACAGGAAGAATCCGGACCGGTAACATATTCAGCTCCCGTTGCCATGTGGCGTCTGATCTTGTCCTCACCCATACGGGTAGAAACAGCGGGCTCTTCGATAGAAAACATACCACCGAATCCACAGCATTCATCCTTACGTTCTGGTTCATGAATGGTAATTCCATCCACCATATTCAATAAATCAATAATCTTATTGAACGGCTGGACGTTTCTCTCTGAAGGTGATGACAACCCCAATTCCCTGACGCCATGGCAACTGTTGTGAACACTCACGGCATGAGGGAACTTGCCCGGCACATGATCTACTTTCAGCACATCATGCAGGAATTCCACTATATCCATTATCTTACCGGAAGATACACACGCATGCTTACCCTCCAGAATCTTAGGATAATACACTTTTACATAAGCTGCACACGAGGCAGAAGGAGCTACAATATAATCGTAGTCTCTAAAAAGTTCATCAAAAGCCTCGATGACCTTCTCTGACTTGTTTTGGAAACCAGCATTCGCCATCGGTTGACCGCAACAAGTCTGTTTCTCTGGATAGTCCACATCCACACCGTAGTGTTTGAGCAACTTGTATGTAGCCACACCAGCTTCAGGGTATAAGGCATCTACATAACAAGGGACAAATAAACCGACTCTCATTATTATATCAAATCTTGTTCTATGTTAATTTCTTAAGCTACAATTTTGCATAGCGAGCGCAAAAGTAACAAAATTATCCGAAAAATAAGACATTATAAAAAAATAAAAAGTAATAATTGATATTATTTAACGAAGAACTGGCACAAGAAAAATTTGGTAAATTCAAATAAATGTCGTAACTTTGCAACCCGAAATAGTGTATTTGCCTTTTGTACCCAAATTGCAAAACTAAGCATAAGACATTTCAGATGATACTTATAGAGTTTATTACTTATAGTTAGAATATACTTATAGTTATTAAATATGAAGAAACAGCTTAAGAAAGTCCTCGTTCTGGGTTCCGGTGCTTTGAAGATCGGCCAGGCAGGTGAATTTGACTATTCCGGTTCGCAAGCTCTCAAGGCTTTGCGTGAGGAAGGTATTAGTTCAGTCCTCATCAATCCAAACGTTGCTACAATTCAGACCAGTGAAGGTATTGCTGACAAGGTTTATTTCTTGCCGGTGACACCTTTTTTTGTGACTGAAATCATCAAGAAGGAACGCCCAGACGGCATCATGCTCGCTTGGGGTGGACAGACTGGTTTGAACGTTGGTACAGAACTTTACCTCAGCGGTGTGCTCAAGGAGTACGGTGTAGATGTGTTAGGTACCTCTGTAGAGGCTATCATGAATACTGAAGACCGTGATCTCTTCGTGAAGGAGCTCAACAAGGTTGACCTCAAGGTTCCTGTAAGCCATGCTTGCGAGAACATGGAAGAAGCTGTGACTGCGGCACGCAATATCGGCTACCCTATCATGATCCGTTCTGCCTATGCTTTGGGTGGTCTCGGTTCTGGTGTCTGCAAGACTGAAGAGGAATTCAAGGAAATCGCTGAATCTGCCTTCACTTTTGCGCCTCAGGTTCTCGTTGAGGAGAGCTTGAAGGGATGGAAGGAGATTGAGTTTGAGTGCATCCGTGATGCCAACGACCGTTGCTTCACCGTTGCCTCTATGGAAAACTTCGACCCATTAGGTATTCACACTGGTGAGTCTATCGTGGTGGCTCCTACCTGTTCTCTTACCGACGAGCAGGTGAAGATGTTGCAGGACATCGCCGTGAAGTGCGTTCGCCACCTCAACATCGTGGGTGAGTGCAACATCCAGTATGCTTTCAACGCTGAGACCAACGATTATCGTATCATCGAGATCAACGCTCGTTTGAGCCGTTCTTCTGCCCTTGCTTCTAAGGCTACAGGTTATCCTTTGGCTTTCGTTGCTGCTAAGATTGCGCTCGGTTATACACTCGACCAGATTGGCGAGATGGGTACTCCAAACTCAGCTTATGTGGCTCCATCACTCGACTATATGATCTGTAAGATTCCTCGTTGGGACCTTACCAAGTTTGCCGGCGTAAGCCGCAAGATCGGTTCTTCCATGAAGTCTGTAGGCGAAATCATGTCTATCGGCCGCTCATTCGAGGAAATGCTCCAGAAGGGTCTCCGCATGATTGGTCAGGGAATGCACGGTTTCGTTGGCAACGACCACACCAAGTTCGACAACTTGGATGAGGAGCTTTCCAACCCTACAGACCTCCGTATCTTCGCCATCGCTCAGGCTTTGGAGGAAGGCTACACCATCGAGCGCATCGAGGAGTTAACCAAAATTGATCCTTGGTTCATCGAGCGCATGAAGAATATCGTAGATTACAAGCATAAGCTTTCTGAATATAATACTTTGGAGGAGATTCCTGCAGAGGTATTGCGCGAGGCTAAGGTATTGGGCTTCTCTGACTTCCAGATTGGCCGCTTCGTATTGAAGACCAAGGATACCAACATGGAGAAGGAAGTTCTCGCAGTTCGTGCTCTGCGTAAGAAGCTGAACATTCTTCCTGCCGTAAAGCGCATCCCTACTGTGGCAAGCGAGCATCCTGACCTTACCAACTATCTCTACATGACTTACGCCGTAGAGGGTTACGACGTCAACTACTACAAGAACGAGAAGTCTGTCATCGTTCTCGGTTCGGGTGCTTACCGCATCGGTTCTTCTGTAGAGTTCGACTGGTGTTCAGTAAACGCCATCAATACAGCCCGCAAGTTGGGTTACAAGTCAATCATGATCAACTACAACCCAGAGACCGTATCTACCGACTACGATATGTGCGACCGTCTCTACTTCGATGAGCTTTCATTCGAGCGTGTACTCGATGTCATCGACCTGGAGTCACCACGTGGTGTGATTGTTTCTGTAGGTGGTCAGATTCCAAACAACCTGGCTATGAAGCTCCATCGCCAGTCTGTGCCAATCTTAGGTACATCTCCTGTCAACATCGACCGTGCCGAGAACCGCGGTAAGTTCTCTGCCATGCTCGATAAGCTCGGCATCGACCAGCCTAAGTGGAGCGCCCTCACATCTATGGAGGATGTTCAGAAGTTCATCGACGAGGTAGGCTATCCTGTTCTCGTTCGTCCATCTTACGTCCTTTCCGGTGCAGCCATGAACGTTTGCCACAACGATGACGAGTTGCGTCGCTTCCTGGAGGCAGCTTCTGAGGTTTCCAAGGAGTACCCAGTGGTTATCTCTCAGTTCATGACAGAGACCAATGAAATCGAGTTCGACGGTGTGGCTCAGAACGGTGAGATTGTAGAGTATGGTATTTCAGAGCACGTAGAGTATGCGGGTGTTCACTCCGGTGACGCTACCATGACCTTCCCTGCTCAGCAGATTTCCTTCGCTACAGCCCGTCAGATCAAGAAGATTTCACGTGCCATTGCCAAGGAGCTCAACATCTCGGGTCCTTTCAATATCCAGTACCTGGCTAAGGGTCGTGATGTGAAGGTGATCGAGTGTAATCTCCGTGCATCCCGTTCATTCCCATTCGTGAGCAAGGTATTGAAGCGCAACTTCATCGAGACTGCTACCCGCATCATGCTCGACGCTCCATATCAGAAGCCAGACAAGTCTGCTTTCGATATCGACCGCATGGGTGTGAAGGCTTCACAGTTCTCATTCGCCCGTTTGCAGAACGCAGACCCTGTTCTCGGTGTGGATATGAGCTCTACCGGTGAGGTAGGTTGTATGGGTGATACTTTCGAGGAGGCATTGCTCAACTCATTGATTGCCACCGGCTACAAGATTCCTTCTAAGGATAAGGGCATCATGCTTTCAAGCGGTGGTGCAAAGGAAAAGGCTTCCCTGCTCGATGCTGCCCAGGCGCTGGTGAAGAACGGTTACACCATCTATGCTACAGCCGGTACAGCGAAGTTCCTGAACGAGAACAACGTGAAGGCTACAGCCGTAGGATGGCCTGATGAGGAGCACAAGGATATTCCTAACGTGATGGAGATGATTGCTAATCACAAGTTCGACCTCATCGTCAACATTCCTAAGAATCACACCAAGCGTGAGCTCACCAATGGTTACAGAATCCGTCGTGGCGCTATCGACCACAACATTCCTCTGTTCACCAATGCCCGCTTAGCTTCAGCCTTCATCGAGGCATTCTGCACATTGAGTCAGGATCAGTTGCAGATTAAGAGTTGGCAGGAGTACGAGTAATCTCACGCGGGATTAATTTTTCTCACGCAGATTACGCAGATATTTATAAAATACGCCCTGTAAGGCAAGGCACAAGTTCCAGATTGTGCCCAAGCCTTACGGGGCTTTTTTATTCTCTGCCATGAGAAAAAGAAGCCGAAATGATGGCTTTCTCATTATTTTATTGTACCTTTGCAAACAGAAAAGGAAATAATAAAGAATGATAGTTTGTATTGCAGAGAAACCAAGCGTAGCTAAAGATATTGCCCGGATTATTGGAGCAACAACTGCGCGCGACGGTTATATGGAAGGTAATGGTTACCAAGTAACCTGGACTTTCGGCCACCTTTGTGAGCTGAAAGAACCGGATGATTATACTCCAATGTGGAAACGCTGGAGCCTGTCCGCATTGCCTATGATTCCCCAGCGTTTTGGAATAAAACTGATTAACGACGAAGGAATCCGCAAGCAATTCAATACAATCGAAAGGCTTATGCAAGCCGCTGACAGTATCATCAACTGTGGTGACGCCGGACAGGAAGGTGAACTCATCCAAAGATGGGTGATGCAAAAGGCACAAGCCAAATGCCCGGTCAAGAGATTGTGGATTTCATCCATGACTGATGAAGCCATCAAGCAGGGTTTCCAGGAACTGAAAGACCAGACCGAATATCAGTCGCTCTACCTCGCAGGCCTTTCACGTGCCATTGGAGACTGGATTCTCGGCATGAACGCCACCCGACTTTATACTTTGAAATATGGTCAGAATCGACAGGTGCTCAGCATCGGTCGAGTACAGACCCCTACCCTTGCCCTCATCGTAAACCGACAGAAGGAAATCGACAATTTCGTTTCCGAACCATACTGGGTACTTGCTACCATCTATCGCGATACTCAGTTTACGGCTACCAGCGGCAAGTTTACCAGCAAGGAGGAAGGTGAAAAAGCATTCAGCACCATCGCAGGAAAACCTTTCACCGTTACAGACGTGAGCAAGAAAAAGGGAAATGAAGCTCCACCTCACCTCTACGACCTCACCTCACTTCAAGTGGATTGCAACAAGAAATTTGCTTACTCTGCTGATATTACGCTGAAACTCATCCAGAGTCTATACGAGAAGAAATACACGACTTATCCTCGTGTAGATACACAGTTTCTGACAGATGACATCTATCCGAAATGCCCACAAATACTCAACGGAGTAAGTCAGGCCAAGATCATGAGCCAGCAAAAGTACCTCCCGCTTGTCCAGCAGCTCGCCGCTACCGGCAAAAAGTTGCCAAAAAGCAAGAAGGTATTTGATAATAGTAAGGTGACCGACCACCATGCCATCATCCCAACAGGTGTTCCACCTACAGGACTCACCGATATGGAGGCAAATGTCTATGACCTTATCGCCAAACGTTTTATCAGTGTGTTCTATCCGGATTGTAAATTCTCTACGACCACCGTATTGGGCGAAGTCATCAATGAAGATGGACCTAAACCAGAGAAAATCGAATTCAAGGTAAGCGGCAAGGAAATTCTGGAACCAGGATGGCGAGTTGTCTATGCGAAGGATGCGAAAAATGCCGATGACGATGATGCAACTGATAATGCCAACGGAAACGATGGCGGAAATAACGCCAAGAAGGAAGTGGTAGAAGAAAGAACGCTCCCTTCTTTCGTAAAAGGCGAATCGGGTGAACATACACCAACTCTCACAGAGAAATGGACCACTCCACCTAAGTATTATACAGAAGCAACCTTGCTCCGAGCAATGGAGACCGCAGGAAAATTCGTCGAAGACGAAGAACTGCGTGCGGCATTAAAGGAGAACGGAATTGGACGCCCTTCCTCACGCGCCGGCATTATAGAGACGCTTTTCAAGCGCCACTATATCAAGCGCCAACGAAAAAACTTGATGGCTACTCCTACTGGAATCGAACTCATCGACACCATCCACGAGGAACTGTTGAAAAGTTGTGAGTTGACTGGTATTTGGGAGAAAAAGCTCCGAGACATCGAGCATAAGACCTATGACCCAGCCGACTTTATCAATGGTCTGAAAGAACAAATCACCCAAATCGTCAATGACGTATTGTCTGACAACAGTGCTCGCCATGTGACGATTACAACGGAAGAGGACCTCAAGAAAAAAGAGCCAAGAAAGAAAACCGCTCCAAAGAAATCACCCAAACAGGGTAATACGGCAGAAAAAACAGAGGCAAAATCTCCAAATCTTCCTGCAGATGACAGTATCATCGGAAAAACTTGCCCTATCTGTGGGCAAGGAACCATTATCAAAGGAAAAACGGCATATGGTTGCAGCAACTGGAAAGGCGGTTGTCAGTTCAGATTACCATTCAGTCAGCAATAACAACTGGAGTTTATTTAAAAACATGGAACAGAAGAATAAATCTCATATCGGCTTAGCATTTTTGTCAATATTAGTAAGTAGCTTACTATTGACCGCATGCGGTATTGATAAGAATATCAAAAAGGGAGAAAAGTATCTTGCTTTAGGTGAGTATTATGATGCTGCCGACCAATTTAAGCAGGCATATACAAAAACGCCGACAAAAGAAAGAGAAAAAAGAGGGCAGCGAGCCTTAAAAATGGCGCTCTGCTATGAGAAAATCAATGCTACTCCTAAAGCTGTAGCAGCCTATAGAAATGCTATCAGATATGGACAAGCCAATATCCTGAATCGCTTAAATTATGCTCGGCAACTTCTAAAAAACGGCGATTACAAACTTGCTCAAACAGAATTTAAATCCATATTAGATTCTCTCCCAAATGAAGAAATGAGCAAAAGTGGCTATGATATTTTAGCACGAAACGGACTGAAATCAGCACAAGCTGCACCAGAATGGAAGAAAAAAGGGAGCAGATATACGGTGAAGAAAATGGATATTTTCAATTCCAGAAGAGCAGACTATTCACCAATGCTCTTGGGTGATGAATTTGACCAACTCTATTTTACATCTACCAGAAATGAAGCGCTTGGAGATGAACTGAGTGGTATTACAGGAACAAAAAACGGCGATATTTTCATATCTGAAAAAGATGACAAAGGAAAATGGAGCAAACCAGAAGCCATCAGTACGGGGCTGAATACGGAATATGATGAAGGAGCTTGCTGCTTTACACCTGATGGACGGGAAATGTATCTTACACAATGCACTACCGACCCGTCTTCTCCAAGATATGCACAAATAGTAACCTCCCCACGTTCCGATGCGGCTTGGGGAAAAGCCACAAAACTGGAAATTACCAAAGATACCCTCAGCAGTTTGGCACACCCTGCCATCTCTCCTGATGGAGAATGGTTGTACTTTACTTCAGACATGCCTGGAGGAATGGGAGGATTGGATATCTGGCGAGTAAGAATTACAGCTGCAGGCTTGGGAGGTGTTGAGAATTTGGGGGAACCTATCAATACTCCAGGAAATGAATCTTTCCCTACATTCAGACCCAACGGAGACCTTTACTTTAGTAGCGATGGACATGTTGGAATGGGTGGATTGGACATCTATATTGCCAAAGTGGACCCAAAAACTAAAAAATATAAGGTTTTCCATCCTGGCTACCCTCTCAACTCGGAAGGTGACGACTTTGGAATGACTTTCGAAGGTCCACACAACAGAGGCTATTTCTCTTCCAACAGAAAGGACGGAAGAGGTTTCGACCACATCTATTCTTTTGAAAACCCGGAAATTGTAACAACCATCAAAGGCTGGGTTTACGAAATGGGTGGTTATGAGTTACCGGCTTCCCAAGTAATGGTTGTCGGAAACGATGGAACATATAAGAAACTACCAGTCAAAGGTGATGGCTCATTCAGTATGGTCATCAAACCACAGGTAGATTATCTCCTGATGGCTTCTTGCAAAGGATTCCTCAATCACAAAGAAGAAATTCGAGTAGATTCTGCTAAGGAAAGTAAGGAATATACCTTACAATTCCCATTGGCTTCCATCACGGCACCGGTATTAATAGATAATATCTTCTATGATTTTGATAAGGCTACCCTTACTGCCAACAGTACAAAAGCACTGGATGAATTGGTAAACTTATTGAAAGAAAATCCAAATGTCACCATCGAACTTAGTGCGCATTGTGATTATAAAGGAAGTGCTGAATATAATAAACACCTTTCTCAACAGAGAGCACAATCGGTAGTCAACTATCTGATCCTGCACGGAATTGCCAAAGACAGACTTACACCAGTAGGCTATGGAAAAGAGCAACCTAAGACTATCAGCAAAAAGATGGCTGCTAAATATCCATGGCTCAAGGAAGGCGATAAACTGACAACGGATTTCATTCTGAAACAGAATAAAGGAAATCAGGAAATCTGCAATCAAATGAACCGTCGCACAGAGTTTATCGTACTCAGAACGACTTATGGGTTATTTGATGAAAAAGGCAACTTAAAAAATCCTCCTAAGCCTAAGAAGCAGGAGATTTCCAAAGAAGAGGAAGATTTGTTTATATTTGAATAAGAATGAAGCTAACTGGTTGCAAAGAAACAAAATATTTTTTAAATTTGCAAATGATTTTGAATTAACAAGAAAATAAATGGCAAGATGACAACAGATAGAAGCACAAAATTACCAGAGGATTTCAAAACTTATACCAAAGAACTTATGGGGGAAAACCTCTTCAATCAACTGATGAAAGGAATTGATGAGAATGCAACTGTCAGCATTCGTCTCAATCCATTCAAATGTTCTGAAGAGACGGTTTTAAACGAAGGAACTACCTCTGAAATAATTCCTTGGTGCCCTTCAACAGGCAAATATTTATCGGAACGAAAGAACTTCACTTTCGATCCTCTTTTCCATGCGGGTCTATACTACGTACAGGAAGCCTCATCCATGATTGTTGATTTAGCCATCCGACAATATGTCAAAGAACCTGTCACCATGCTGGATCTCTGTGCTGCACCAGGTGGCAAATCTACATGCGTAAGAGCTGCTCTTCCAGCAGGAAGTCTTCTTTTCAGCAATGAACCCATGAAGACAAGGGCTCAAATTTTATCAGAAAACATTCAAAAGTTTGGGCATCCGGACGTTGTTGTCACCAACAATTATCCAAAAGATTACAAAAAATCAAAATTGAAATTTGATGTGATACTTGCCGATGTCCCTTGTTCGGGTGAAGGCATGTTTAGAAAAGATGAAGAAGCCATCAATGAATGGAGTAAAGCCAATGTAAATAATTGTTGGAAACTTCAACGGGAAATCGTAAGTGACATTTGGAACTGCTTGAAGCCTGGTGGAATACTGATTTATTCTACCTGCACCTTTAATGCCCATGAAGATGAGGAAAACGTAGAATGGATAAAAGAGGAACTTGGAGCAGAAATTCTTCCTCTGAATATCGAAAAAAGTTGGAATATTACCAAGAGTCTTATCAATGATGAAGCCATGTATCATTTCTTCCCTGGTATAAGCCGTGGAGAAGGATTGTTTATTGCCGTATTACGCAAAAATGGCATATATGAAGGCGATAAAAAGAAAAAGAATCTTGGCAAGAAGAACGCTAAAGGAAAGACCAAAGAACCTTTCACATTAAAAAATAACTGGTTAAGAAATAAGGATGAATGGAATTATACATTAACAGAAAATGATGTATATGCTATCAGCAAGAAATGGACAGAGGCTGTAAAAGAAGCAAACCAATCACTAAGAGTACTTCACGAAGGAATCAAAATCGGAAGTATAAAAGGTAAGGATCTGATCCCAGCACAGTCACTTGCCTTATCGACAGAATTGGATAAGACTGATATTCCACAAGTAGAACTCTCATACGAAGATGCAATCAACTATCTTCGTAAAGAAGCGATTACTTTGCCTCCAACAACACCTAAAGGATACATGATAGTAACTTATCAGAATGTCCCATTAGGTTGGATGAAAAATATAGGCAATCGTGCCAATAATCTGTACCCACAGGAATGGAAGATTAAAAGTTCTCACATACCAGAGGGTGATAATCATATTCTGAAATGCAAATCAATATCATAGCATGCCTGGACCAAAACGGTGCGATAGGCTACAAGAACCGACTGCTCTTCCATATCAGAAAGGACATGGAAAGATTTAAGCAACTTACATTGAATCATACCATAGTCATGGGGAGGAAAACATACGAATCTCTCCCCCATGGCGCACTCCCTTTGAGACGGAACATAGTGATAACACAACAGGAAATACAACTGGAAAACTGTGAGGTGTATCACTCATTGACAGATGCGCTTGAAAAATGTACAGACGACATCATATTCATCATAGGAGGTGAAAGTATTTATAAGCAATGTATGCATCTTGCCGATAATCTGTATCTCACGATAGTAGATAAAAAAATGCCAAAAGCAGACACATATTTCCCTTCTATCAATTCAGAAAACTGGGAAATAATAGACAAAGAACAGCATAAAGAAATAGATGATGCAAAAAAAGAAATTTACTCCTTTTCTTTTATTACATTCAGAAAAAATAGGAAATAAAGAAGTTTGATTTTCTTCATTCAACATTTCTCTTTCACCATATTCCAAAGGAACAGTGCATTGCCAATAATATATCTCCTCCACATGCGCTTCGGTTCTTTGAGCAATCTATAGAGCCATTCCAAGCCATGCTCCTGCCACCACATTGGAGCACGCTTCATGGTACCGGCAAAGAAGTCAAACACAGCTCCAATACTCCCCACATGGCAATGAATATTCAACTCCTTCCAATGAGAATAAGTCCACTTCTCCTGCTTAGGAGCCGTCATACCAATCCAGAGGAGATCTGGGTTGGCAGCATGGATGGCATCAATAATCGCCTTGTTATCCTCATCCGAGAACTCCGGCTTATACGGAGGCGAATACGTCACCACCTTCAAGTGAGGATACACCTCAGCAGCACGCTTCACAATCAGGTCAAGCACCTTCTGTGAACTACCCATAAACATCACAATCTTGGATTCTTCACTCTTCGTTCTTAACTCTTCACTTTCTCTTTCAAGTTTTTCCATCTCGAAAGCAAACAAATCCCATCCCGCGATACGTTCCTTCGGCAGGCTCTTTGCCTTAATCCACTTACACGCCATCACAATGCTCACTCCATCCGGAAGCAGCACATCCCCATTCGTCAGCGCCTCAGCAAAGAGCGAGTCCTTCCGAGCCGTATTATAGGAATGAGCATTAATCGTATTAATGAGCAATTTGCCCTCTGGCAGCGAGGCGAGTTCCGCTTTACTACCGAAAATCTCCAAAGATTTTAAACAAAACATTATAGTAATCTTTTAATTATCAAAATATAAGTGAAGCTAAAGGAGCCTCTATCATAAGAATTTTACAGCGCCTTTCCAACCTTCGATAGGGAAACGGGAAGATTCGAAAAATTACGAAACCTCCCATATTACTTTTACAATTTCATAAAGCAATCGACTTCGCTCCATTAATGCATTCTGGTCAAAGACATATCTACATCTATATTGCTAGTAGTTACACTTATTTGTTATATTTTACATTGTTTTTTACTTACCCTAAATTCCGCAGCATTTTAGTTTAACTTATTTTAT
>NZ_QTXV01000023.1:0-48826 GCF_003461825.1 Prevotella sp. AM42-24
TGTTATTTTTACCCTACTATTTTGGGGTGGGAAACTTTAGTAATATAAATATTGATGTCATGATTATCTAAATAAAAAAATAGAAAAGTTGCTGCAAAAGTACAACTATTTAATGAGAAATGAATAGATTTTCACAAAAAAGTTTCCCAAACTCCTTTTTTTATCTTAACTTTGCAGTCTCTATCATCTATAGCAGTCGCACTATCCATCATAGAAATAACTTCATCAAAGAAAATAAAATCACAAAAGAAAATACATAATGGAAAAAGAACAGAAGATTCCTTATCGTGCCATCGCTCTCGACCTTGACGGCACGCTGACCAACCACGAGAAAGTGGTGACACCTCGCACCCGTCAGGCTCTCCTGAAAGCTCAAGACAATGGTGCCATCATCATTTTAGCTTCCGGGCGCCCTACATACGGTATCCAACCAGTAGCAGAATGTCTTGAACTGGAAAAACGAGGAGGATTCATTCTTTCCTATAATGGCGGAAAGATTGTGGATGCCAAAACCGGTGAGGAATATTTCTCACAATATCTGCCAGATAGCGTGATACCTTTATTATATCAGTATGCCAAGGAAAAGAACTATGCGCTCTTAGGATATGCCGGCAATGAGATCATCACCGAAATGCCAGACGACCAGTATGTGAAGGAAGAATCCCGCATCAACAAGATGAACGTCAGAAAAGTAGAGAATCTGCTTGATGCGCTGGAGCCTCATCCTACCAAACTCCTGATGACTGGCGACCCTACCGACATGCAGAAGGCAGAAGAAGGACTCTCTGACATTGTAGGCGATAAAATGTCTGTTTTCCGCTCGGCTCCTTTCTTCCTGGAACTGGTTCCTAACGGCATCGACAAAGCACAGTCTTTGCAGAGATTATTGGGTAAAATCAATCTCACTCCTGCAGACATGATAGCCTTCGGTGATGGATATAATGACCTCAGTATGCTCAAACTTGCCGGTGTCGGTGTGGCTATGGCTAATGCTGCTCCTGAGGTAAGAGCGGAAGCTGACTACGTTACTCTTTCCAATGAAGAAGATGGTGTGGCTGCTGCGCTGAACCATTTCTGGAAATGAGAAAGACTATAAAATGAGAAATGAGAAATGAGAAGTGAGAAGTGAAGAAAGAAGGAGAAAAAAGTTGGTTTCACACTGGATGAAACCAACTTTTTTGATGATTGTCCAACGATTTCTGGTTATCTCTGAACGACTTTCTTCACATTCACAATGTAACTACCAGTTCACCGGTCTTATCATTATAATAAACGGCTATTACCTGGTTGGCTTTTAAAGTAGGAGTGATGGACTTCTCTACATTCTTAGCCTTATAATTCAAAGTCACCTTGATACTTGATGCCTGCAGGTTCTTGAGATAAACCTTGGTAGAATCCTCTGCATCCTGAATAGCCTGCAAACCGGAGCCCTTGACCGTGAAGCCTAAGATTTCGCCCTTGGAATGATTGACGTCCAAGAGGAAGGTGGCATCTGCCTTGGAATCCACAATATTGGTTTCTACCGTAAATACAGGCGCAGCACCATTGAGTTGCACATTCTTCAACTGGCATCGGGGTTCCCCGCAGAAGTTGGACAGGAGCATGTAGGAAGCACCATCAGGGTCTGTGGCGATAACACCATTCCATCCCTCAGCTACCATCTTCTTCAAACTGATAGTCTTCTGCATCAGCTTGCGGGTACTTTCAGCATTCACATTACTATAATAGATGATATTGCGCTTATCTACAATGTCGCCAGCCTTCACATCCTTACTCTTGTCGCTGTAAGAAGCATAGAGTTTGGAAGTATTCACGGAATTGTTGTTGGCACGGTTTCCAAAGCCCATGGTCTTACCATCTACGTTGACAATACCCAGAGCATTATCGATATTCACCCAGTTGGTATTCAGGGTGAGGAATTGAGAACCATCACTCTGCTTGTGGGTCATACCCGTCTCCTGATTCTTGGCATTGTCGAAATAGAGCGTACGCTTGGTTCGCGTCATTTCGTCGGTACTGATAGCCATCAGACCTCCCTGATCCTTGGTAATGGTGGCAGCTGCATTGGCACGCACATAATCGGTATAGATGACAGCATTACCTGGAGTAGAATAGATGGCGAAACGATTGTTGAGGGTTCCGTCGTTCATATTCAGTTCTCCGTTCATCGTATAGCTGTTGCCACGGAGATTGTAGATACCGCTGACTACAGGTGTGGCGTTTGTATTCTTACCACTTACCTGATAACTACCGAGGAAGTTACCGGTATTGTTCTCACGGTAAGGTACGATCATCTTGTTCTTATCCGCACTGTTGGCTGCAATGTATCCGGTATAACTGCCCTTACCTGCACTCCATGAGAAACAGGTGAAACGGTCGGCAGTAGAAGCACGGACAATATTCTGGCAAGGGAATATCCGGGCGGCAGCATAACGCTGGTTGAACGCATCCCAATCTGTAGGGGTTACATCTGCTGTAGATATTGCCTCATGCATCAGCCAGGTCATCATCACACGGTGAGCCTCTACACCCATACGGCGTGCACCGATATCTGAGCGCAACAACCAGGATCCGTCAGACGTTGTAGTCTGGCGTGCCTTGATATTCTTATAAGCCAAGTTCTCAAGCATCAGCGCATCCGGATCGTTCAGGAAACAGGCATTGGTAGTGTAAGAAGTGATTTGGTCGAAAAGGAAGAGGCTCCAGTCATTACCATTAGGCATAGCCAGTTCGCCATCTGCCAGAGCCAGCCAGTTGAGCACCTCCTTCATCACCTTGTCATTATTGTGCATGAGCGAATTGGTCTTCCACTTCTCCTCACCGATGGTCTTCTGCTGGAAGAGTTTCAGTGCCAGAGCTGCCTCGCCCAACTCCTGCATCACTACGTTCTGATAACTTGTATGGAAGAAGTTGTGGTTCTGGAGCGTATAGTCATCAAAAAGATTCTGTCCCTTATAGAGGTCAGCCACGGTCTTCTTGTCATAATGCGGATCGATAACGGTCGTATTATGGGCATCATCCTTATGAGAATAACTGTTGATGGCAAACTCACGGAGGCGCTCAAACCACTTAGGAGCCATCTCATCATTAGGGAACAGACCCAATGTAGCAGCCAGCACATCAGCCTCCCAACCATTCTCTTCAGCTTTCGTATCCCCGTTATAACCGGTAGGTATCGTGCGATTCAACTCATAATTGCATTCAGCCTTCAGGAGTTTCTCGATATATCCCTTCTGTTTGTCGGAGAGTTTATCCCACTGGAAATAAGCGGAATAAGCTACGGACATCGCCCAAAGTGAACTTTCCCAAACATGATCGCTACCGGAAGTAGAACCCCAGTAGGTATTACCAGAACAGGTTTTCAACTTATTTGCCTTATGGGTAGAGTAAGCGAAAACCAGACTCTTCATCGCCATCTTTTCCAGGTCATCCCAAGTAACGCCCTCAGGCAGAGTCACCTTGTCCTTACCATATTTTACGAGGAAAGCAGAAATCATAGAGAGGTCGGCATTGGAGCGAACACCGTCCTCATTATTCTGCATGGTACTATTACACTTGAAAGCACCACATACCTCACCCACAGAATTTGGCGCAACACAATCCTGGAAATCATTTTTCAGATACTTGGAGAATTTAGCCAACATATTCATCAGGTCACCCTTCATGGTAGCCTCATCCACAAACTGATTGTTGATTACCCCTTCTATAGGACTGGTCACACTCTCCTCAGTAGGAGTCACCTCTTTCGCCTCATTGGAATGATCACTTACCGCTTTCACCTTTTTCTTGAAAGCAGTAGAAATCTCAGAAGTCTGTCCCTCAGTATTTCTCATTTCAGGAACGATGGCTCCCATAGATGCAGCCATAGCTACACCAGCAGAAAGTACAATGGCAGAACAAAATGTTTGTTTCTTCTTCATTTTGTTTTTAGCTATTTATTATCAAAAAGTACATTAAAATGAGATGCAGAACACGCAGAAAACCTCACTTTTCATATTGGTTCATTCATCTCGTCTCAAATAATTGGTGGCAAAAATACAACATTTTCCTCAAATACAAGAGAAAAGAAGCGTTTTATTTTTGTTTATAAAATAAAAAAGATATAATTATTCTTGTTATTTATAGAATTATGTGTACCTTTGCACACATAACAAATAAAAGCATATCAGCAGTTATGTTACAATTAGACAATTTCTATAAGGCTCGCTTCGTGCTGAGCAAAGTTATCAGAAAGACTGAGCTGGTTCACACTCCAAGAATCAACCCAGAGAGTGATGTCTATCTGAAGCCTGAGTGCCTCCAGAAGACGGGTTCGTTCAAGATTCGTGGTGCTTACTATAAGATTTCACAACTCACCGATGAAGAAAAGGCGAAGGGTGTGATAGCCTGTTCGGCTGGCAATCATGCTCAGGGTGTAGCTCTCGGTGCCACCGCCATGGGAGTGAAGAGTCTTATCTGTCTGCCAGAGGGTGCTCCTATTAGTAAGGTGGAAGCCACCAAGCGTCTCGGTGCAGAGGTCTGTCTGGTACCTGGTGTCTATGATGATGCCTACCAGAAGGCATTGCAACTGAAGGACGAGCATGGCTACACCTTCGTTCATCCTTTCGATGATGAGAATGTCATCGCTGGTCAGGGCACCATCGGTCTGGAGATTCTCGACCAGTTGCCAGATGTAGAAGCTGTCGTCGTTCCTGTAGGTGGCGGCGGACTTATCTCTGGTGTAGCCTTTGCCATCAAGTCGCTGAATCCTAACGTCAAGGTATATGGTGTTCAGGCAGAAGGAGCAGCAAGTATGGTACAGAGTCTGCACGATCATAAACAGGAGAAGTTGCCTTCTGTAGCGACCGTTGCTGATGGTATTGCCGTAAAGGAACCGGGCAAGATTACTTTTGAAACATGCTCCAACTACGTAGACGAAATCGTAACCGTGAGCGAGGACGAAATCTGTGCAGCCATCCTGAAACTCATAGAGAGCGAGAAGATGGTAGCCGAAGGTGCCGGTGCGGCCAGCGTGGCAGCCGTGATGTACAACAAGGTCCCGGTGAAGGGCAAGAAAACCATCTGCGTGGTAAGTGGCGGTAACATCGATGTAACAATCCTGAACCGTGTCATCACCCGTGGTCTTGCCAAGAGCGGCCGTCTCTGCACCATCGAGATGGAGCTGGATGACAAACCGGGCGAACTCGTAGAGGTCTGCTCTGTCATCGCCGGATTAGGCGGTAATATCACAGGCGTCCACCACGACCGTTCTGCCAACCGCAACAAGGTGAATGCCTGCGTGCTCCGCCTCACCATGGAGACTCGCGACGAGGAACATGTAAAAGAAATCAAGGGAGCCCTTGAATCAAAGGGATTCCATTTATATATTGTTTAAAACTTATCAGATTATGAACGCAATTCACACAGACAATGCGCCTGCAGCTATCGGTCCATATAGCCAGGCTATCGAAGTAAACGGTTTCGTATTTGCATCAGGTCAGATTCCTATCGACCCTGCAACAGGCAATTTCGTAGAGGGTGGCATCAAGGAGCAGACCCGTCAGAGTCTTACCAATGCCCAGAACATCCTGAAGGCTGCCGGTACTGACCTCTCTCATGTAGTAAAGACTACAGTTTATCTGAACAGCATGGATGATTTCGCTGCCATGAACGAGGTTTATGCAGAGTTCTTCAGCCAGCCATACCCAGCACGTTCTGCTGTAGCAGTAGAGAAGTTGCCAAAGGGCGCACTCGTTGAAGTAGAGGTTCTGGCTGCTAAGTAAAAGAAATCGGTAGTATAACTCCTGGAGTTTATGCTACCGTTTTTTTGTCTGCCACATACATGCCTATCAGGATGCAAGTGGCACCTATCAGAAAATAAGGAGTGATTTTCTCATCCAATATCCATGAAGCAAAGATCATGGTAGTGATCGGATTGAAATATACCCAGTTGGTGGCCTTTACCGTACCCAACTTGGAAAGGCACCAGTTCCATGTGAGAAAACAGATCATGGAAGCCAAGCAACCTAAAAACAACAGGTTGCCTATCACCTGAGGTTTGGCAAAGACCTCGCAAGAAGGGAATCCCGGTATAATCAGATAATAAGGCAATATCGTCAATACTCCATAGAAGAATACCTTGCGGGTGATAAAGGCGGCACTATACTTTTCCGTCACCGATTTCATCATCAGGGAATAGATAGCCCAGCACATACATGCCGTAAACGCCAGGGCATCGCCTACGGGGGAGAGATGAAGCACAAAGCGACCATTCAAAACCACGATGATCATACCCATAAAAGCCAAAAGCGAACCAAGTATCTGTATCAGGTTGATGCGGGCGGAATCCCGATATACCAACCTTACCAGCAGGGTAGCAAAAAGCGGACAGGAACATACGATAAGGGATGTATTGGTGGTGGTGGTGAAATTCATCGCTTCATTCTCACTTAAGAAATAGAGTGATCCTCCCGTGATGCCTAATAACATCATCTTCGCTTCGTCCTTCCAAGAGTCGGCAAAGATGCGACGGTGGTTGAATGCCAGCATCAGAACGTATGCGATGGAAAAGCGCATGGTAAAAATCTGGGCTGGAGAAAGTCCGTTCAGCATCAGCACCTTGGTTGATACAAAAGTGGTTCCCCATATTGCTACGGTGAGGAATGCTACGAGATGATAAAAGAGGTTGCTGTTTCTATTCATACTTACATCTATTCTTTCTTTTGCCGCACATTTTTATATCTGTACACTTATACGTCTATCCCTTTTTGCGACAGTTCTTCTGTGACAGTTCATTTTTTATGACTGCAAAAGTAAGGCTTTTCGATGAAGTACACAAATTTTTTCAAATATTTATTTTGGAGGAACAAATAATTATATGTACTTTTGCACCTAAAATAACAAATGATGATACTACATCCTTTCCATATATCCTCAATAGGAACTGACTTTCCCGAAAAGATGAACAATCCTTTCGACTACGAACCGCACCCTCTTTGCATACAGATATGCAAGGAGTTGCAGACCTATCTTGAGAACAAGAAGGAATGGCGCGAGGAAATCGACCGGGGAAAAATGTTCGGAGTACTCATCGTAGAAAAGCCTTCGGATATTCACGAAGGCAGACAACTGGGATACTTGGCCGCCTATAGCGGTCAGATAGGAGGCAGAAGCGACTGGGATGACTTCGTACCTGCCGTTTTCGACTACCTACAGCCTGATGGATATTTCAAGACCCATGAGGCGGAAATCACCCACATCAACGAAAGTATCCTGCGACTGGAAAAGGATGAACGGATGCAGAAGGCCCGGACACTCATCGCAGACCTGCTCACCCAGCGCCAACAAACCATAGCCGATTTTCAGGAAAAGATGAAAGAAAAGAAGGCCCAAAGGGATCTCCGACGAAAACAGGGCAATCTCTCTGCCGAAGAGGAACAGGCGATGACCAAAGAAAGCCAATTCATGAAGGCCGAACTGCGCCGACTCAAGAAATCACTTGCCGAGAAGACAACATTAGAGACGGAATACGAAGACTATCAGAACAATATTTCCAGACTCAAGCAACTGCGCAAGCAACTCTCTGATGCCCTGCAGCAATGGCTATTTGCACAATTCAGAATGCTCAATGCCGAAGGAGAAGAAAAAGATCTGTTGGAAATATTCAGAGATACTGCATTGGAAGACCAGCCGAACCTGTCACTCCTCTCCAAAAGAGCTGCACTGAAGATGGTTCCTCCTGCCGGAAGCGGAGAATGCTGCGAACCCAAACTGCTCCAGTATGCTTTCAGACATCATCTGAAACCCCTGCAGATGGCGATGTTCTGGTGGGGCGAAAGTCCGAAAGAGGAAATCAGACACCACCTGCAGTTCTATCCAGCCTGCAATGGTAAGTGCAAACCGATACTCCGCTGGATGCTACCGGAAGTCAACACGATGCTCAAACATACATCTCAACCACTTACTCTGGAGACACTCTATGAAGACCGGGAACTTGCCGTTATCTGCAAACCTGCCGGAATGCTCTCCGTACCAGGAAAAGAACCAGGCGTCACTTCCGTCTATTCCATCATGCGAAGAAAATACCCGGAGGCTACGGGTCCTTTGATTGTACACCGGCTGGACATGGCTACAAGCGGACTCATGGTGATTGCCAAAACAGAGTTTGCCTACCATCGGCTGCAGGAACAATTCGCAAGTCATCAGATACAGAAGAAATACATAGCCATCGTATGTGCGAAAGAAGGAAGCATCCAGCCTGAAGGCATTCTCTCTCTCCCTCTGATGCCCGACTATCTCGACCGTCCACGCCAGATTGTAAATCATGAACAGGGAAAGGAAGCGATTACGGAATACAAAGTTCTTGGAAACGAAGAAAACGATGTTTTTGGTAACAAAGAAAACGAAGGAAACAACCAGCATCTCCGCCTCGCTCTCTATCCCCAAACGGGACGTACCCACCAACTCCGTGTACATTGTGCCCACAGGGAAGGACTGAATGCCCCTATCCTTGGCGACCCTCTCTATGGCTGCGAGAAGGCACCCCGCCTCTACCTCCATGCCGAATCTATCAGGTTTACACATCCTTTATCAGGAAAGGAAATATTCATAGAACGGAAAGCAGACTTCTGACAAATCTGAAATAGGAAGAAGTACGGTGCCTTATATCATACAAGAAAAAATCCTGAAAAAAAGAATCCCTTAGTGTTCTTCTTGCTGAAACACTAAGGGATTTATTTTTTCTCGTATGAATGCATAAAAAAAGCACCTCCATAAGGAAGATGCCATTCAGTTTAACCAATTAAGTTGGGATACCCGGACTCGAACCAGGAATGACAGGACCAGAATCTGTAGTGTTACCATTACACCATATCCCAATATGCAGGTTGATGATTGATGACAATGATGAAGAAGTTGGGATACCCGGACTCGAACCAGGAATGACAGGACCAGAATCTGTAGTGTTACCATTACACCATATCCCAATATCTTAGCAATCATTATAAGCATTAATCATAATTGCGAGTGCAAAGGTACTACTTTTTTCTGAATTACCAAAAAAATCAGCGTCTTTTTTCTAAAAAATCTCAATTTTTATCGTTTTTCGGGGTTTTTCCATGTATTTAGCGTATCTTTGCAAGGCTTTTATAAAGAAAAAACATAAACGAGACAATTAATAGATAATCATCAATGAATACAACAAAACAATTAGTAGAGACAATTAAAGAAGGAATACAGGAAAAAAAAGGTAGTAAAATTGTGATTGCCGACCTGACGCACATCGATGGTACTATCGCAAAGTACTTCGTCATCTGTCAGGGCAACTCTCCATCACAGGTGGAAGCTATCGCTGAATCTGTAGGCGATTTCTGCAGAAAAAATCTGGGAGAAAAACCTGCAAATGTTGCGGGATTGGGAAATGACCAGTGGGTTGCTATCGACTTCGTGGATGTACTTGTGCATATCTTCCAACCAGAAGTTAGACAATTCTATGATCTGGAGCACCTCTGGGAAGACGCCAACCTGACTGAGATTCCTGACCTCGACTAATCAGCAGAACAACTTCCTTTATCCGGAGTTGGTATATATAATTAAGGTATAAATATAATAAGGTGTAAGACTACCATAGTATAGTTTTATACACGATATAGGATTCATATAATATCAGAAGATATGGAACAAGGAAACAGAATGAACAATCATGGCGGCGGAAAACCGCCAAAGATGCCTCGGTTCAACATGAGCTGGCTTTACGTCATCATCCTCATCAGTTTGATAGTCGTCTTTCTGAATGGTGGTGGTGATGCATTAGGTGGAAGTGCAAGCAAAAAGGCTACTTACACTGAATTCAAGGAGTACATCGAAAAGGGATACGTACTGAGCGTTACTGCCAATAAGAACGACGGCAACCTGAAAGTGTACGTTGCCCCAAATCATATCAGAGATGTATATCATACCAGTGCGAAGAACGTAGGACCTGCTCCTTATGTTGAAGTGCAGTATGGTTCGATAGACGAAGTTGACAAATATCTCGACAACATGGTGAAGGCTAAGAAAATCAAATCTTACAACTATGTCAACGAGAAAGGCAACGACTTCATCAGCCTCCTGATTAACTTCGCCCCACTCATCATCTTCTTCCTCCTCATCTGGTGGGTATCTGGAAGAATGGGCGGTGGCATGGGCGGCTCTGGCGGCGGTATCTTCAATGTCGGCAAGAGCAAAGCACGCATGTATGAAAAGGGAAATACATTAGGTATTACCTTCAAGGATGTGGCCGGACAGGAAGGTGCCAAACAAGAAGTGGAGGAAATCGTGGAGTTCCTCAAAAACCCACAGAAATATACCGACCTGGGTGGTAAGATTCCTAAGGGAGCACTCCTCGTGGGTCCTCCGGGAACAGGTAAGACACTCCTGGCAAAGGCTGTAGCCGGTGAAGCTGGTGTACCATTCTTCTCTATGAGCGGTTCCGACTTCGTTGAAATGTTTGTGGGTGTCGGTGCATCCCGTGTTCGCGACCTCTTCAGACAGGCTAAGGAAAAGGCGCCAAGCATTATCTTCA
Organism: Prevotella sp. AM42-24; assembly: GCF_003461825.1. Lineage (NCBI taxonomy): Bacteria > Pseudomonadati > Bacteroidota > Bacteroidia > Bacteroidales > Prevotellaceae > Prevotella > Prevotella sp. AM42-24. The sequence goes on from NZ_QTXV01000023.1 coordinate 10,541, forward strand.
TCGATGAGATTGATGCCGTGGGTCGTGCCCGCAGCAAGAACCCTGCCATGGGCGGCAACGATGAACGTGAGAATACCCTGAATGCCCTCCTTACAGAGATGGACGGCTTCGGTACCAACAGTGGTGTCATCATCCTTGCAGCTACCAACCGTGTTGATATGCTGGATAGTGCCCTGCTCCGTGCCGGTCGTTTCGACCGTGAAATCCACGTTGATCTGCCTGGCTTGAACGAGCGTAAGGCCATCTTCCAGGTTCATCTGAAACCAATCAAGATAGACGACACAGTAGATATCGACCTCCTGGCTCGTCAGACTCCGGGATTCTCGGGTGCAGATATCGCCAATGTTTGTAATGAGGCTGCCCTCATCGCTGCACGCCACGACAAGAAGGCTGTGTGCAAGCAGGACTTCCTCGATGCTGTCGATCGTATCGTAGGTGGACTGGAGAAAAAGACCAAGGTGATGACTGCAGATGAAAAGCGCAGCATCGCATTGCATGAGGCTGGTCATGCTACAATCTCATGGTTCTGCCAGTATGCCAACCCGCTCATCAAGGTTACCATCGTACCTCGCGGACAGGCTTTGGGTGCAGCATGGTACTTGCCTGAGGAGAGACAGATTACCACCAAGGAGCAGATGCTCGACGAGATGTGCTCGCTGATGGGTGGACGTGCAGCAGAGGAACTGTTTACAGGACATATCTCTTCTGGTGCAATGAACGACCTGGAGCGTGCTACCAAGAGTGCATACGGCATGGTGGCTTACCTCGGTATGAGTAAGACTTTGCCTAACATCTGCTATTACAACCAGAGCGAATACTCTTTCCAGCGCCCATACTCTGAGACAACGGCAAGAGAAATCGACGAGGAAGTACTCAAGATGGTGAACGAGCAATATACCCGTGCCAAGAACATCCTGATGGAACACAAGGAGGGTCACAATGCGCTGGCTGAACTCCTGATACAGAAAGAGGTTATCATGGCAGAAGACGTGGAGAAGATTTTCGGCAAACGCCCTTGGATGAGCCGTTCTCAGGAAATCATGGAGGACGAGCAGCCTAAGATTGACGACACCGTCAAGGAACTTCCAGAGGTACAGGCTGCTATCAAGGAGCATGAGGAAAACAACAAGAATGCTGAAGACAAGCAGGACGATAGTCGTGCCGAAGACAAGCAGGACGATAATAATTAATACCAAAAGTCATGACAGACAAACAAAAGAACCTCATCATCAGAACCATCACCGGCGTACTCTTCGTCGGTTGTATGGTTTCATGTTTCCTGCAACCGAGAGCAATGGTACTCCTCTTCGCTCTGATCACTGGCCTGAGTATCTGGGAATACTGCGGGTTAGTCAACAATGAGATAGAAGACGTTTGCGTCAACCGTTTCATCTCAACCGTAGCAGGTGTATATTTCTTCCTTGCCGTAGCGGGATTCCGTACGGGTGTTACAGGCTACAACTTCGTAGTCTTCATCCCATACATCTTCACGATTGTATATCTCTTCATCTATGAGTTATATACAGGCAATAAGAATGCTGTTGGTGACTGGGCTTACACGATGCTTTCACAGATGTACATCGCTCTCCCATTCTCGCTCATCAACGTATTGGCATTTGAAGTATCAGCAGAAGACGGACAGATACATTACGATATGCTCTTACCACTGAGCATATTCATCTTCCTCTGGACCAATGATACAGGTGCCTATTGCAGTGGCTCTCTCTTCGGAAAGCACAAGCTCTTCCCTCGCATCAGTCCTGCCAAGAGTTGGGAAGGAAGCATCGGCGGAGGTATCTTCGTACTGATTGCTGCAGCCATCGTCGGTTACTTTGCCAATTCAGGAGAAACCCTGCATACCTTGAACATCCCTGAGTGGATGGGATTAGGTTTGGTAGTCGCAGTATTTGGCACATGGGGCGACTTGGTAGAGAGCCTATTCAAACGCACCATCGGCGTGAAAGACAGTGGCAATATTCTTCCGGGACACGGAGGTATGCTCGACCGTTTCGATTCTTCACTTATGGCAATTCCTGCCGCAGTGATTTATCTCTACACCCTCCAACTGTTCGGATAAAACAATCCGTCCATCGGATAAGTCAATCCTATAAGTTCAGCAAACAAGAAACATTTTATACTATCAGGACGTGCTTCGCAAAGAAGTACGTCCTGTTTTGTTTCATACAAGTAAAAAGATATCGTACTACCGATTCCCGTCCAGGCAAGCAAAAACTGCTGCATAGGCAGGGATGATTTTCTGCGTGGGCAAGCAAAAATTCTTGCCTGGGCAGGGAAAAATAAAAGTGGAGTAAGGGGAATGTTTTGAAAAACACCTCTTACCCCACTTCCGTTAGGATATAAAATATGATAAAAACTGGTCAGACCTATTCTGAGACTGGAGGATTCTGATGGGAATTTTCCTCACTCATTTCCTGAGCTTTCCTCATTTGCTCTTCAGCAATTCGCAATTGTTCCTCTGCCTTAATACGGGCACGCTCAGCTTCTTCCTGGGCTTTAATCCTTGCACGTTCAGCCTCCTGTTCTGCCTTGATTCTTGCACGCTCAGCAGCCTCGGCAGCCGCTTTAGCCTCAGCCTCAGCCCTTTCCTTTGCCAGACGAATCAATTCCTCTCGATGCTTCTTGATCAGGTCATACATGATGGTAGCAGCCTGATCTGGAGCTATGCGATTGCCCAATTTCTCACGAACCTCCTGATAACCTGCTAACATTTTTTCTCTGCCAGACATTCCAGGAAGAATCTGGAAGAGCTGGTCGGCAATACCATCCACCGTAAAGCGGTCGGCAAACATCTCCTTCACGATTTCCTTATTGGCCACCAAATTGACCAATGAGATATACTTCACCTTGAGGATATGATTGAAAGCCCAACGTATCAGTTTAGGAAGCGGTGTCTCATAGCAGACAACCTGCGGAACATCAAAAAGAGCCGTCTCTAATGTGGCAGTACCACTGGTTACTAATGCCACCTTACTTTGAGCCAAAAGCGGATAAGTCTTGTTCTTGACCAACCTGACAGGAGTTCCCTCAATGAATTTCTGATAATATTCATCATCAACAGAAGGAGCACCAGCCAGGACCATCTGATAATCCTCAAAACGCTCAGCCACCTCTATCATGGCTGGCAAATTATCCTTGATTTCCTGCAGACGACTACCAGCCAACAGAGCTATAATAGGCTTCCTTGTGTCCAGATTATTCTCAACACAGAACTCAGCGTATGTCTGATGATAATCCGCTCTGAACTCATTCACCTCCTGTGCCGTAGGATTGCCTACATAATGAATCGGATACTTGTGTTTTTTCTCAAAGAAATCAACCTCAAAAGGCAAGATGGAAAAGAGTTCGGCTATATCCCTCTTGATACTGCGGATACGCCATTCCTTCCATGCCCATATCTTAGGAGATATATAATAGTAAGCTGGTATTAAAGTGTTCTTTTTCAGAAACTTAGCAATATTCAGATTAAAACCCGGATAATCTACAAGAATCACCACATCAGGTTTCCATTCCACAATATCCTGCTTGCATTTTTTCATATTGGCAAAGATGGTACGCAGATGCAGGAGAACCGGCACAAAGCCCATATACGCCAGTTCCTTATAATGCTTGACACGGGTTCCACCTTCAGCAGTCATCAAGTCACCACCGAAGAACCGAAACTCAGCCAATTCATCCACTTTTTTCAACGAGCGCATCAATCTGCTGGCATGCAAATCACCACTTGCCTCGCCTACTATCAAATAATACTTCATATCTTAGCGTGAGAAGTTTATAAAATCCTTGAGTGAAGGTTTAAATCTTGAAACTATTCAGTAATTCATAGTCTGTCACATCTATCTTGGTAGGTGTAATGGAGATATATCCATGATTCAGAGCCCACTGGTCGGTATCAGTAGCCTCCGGCTCATCATTGCGATATTCTCCCACCATCCAATAGTAATCGTAGCCACGCGGATGATGACGCTTTTCCACCTCATGAATCCAGGAACCACGGGTCATGCGGCACATCTTAAAGCCCTTGAAAGGCGGATTCGCAGGGAAATTCACATTCAGACAGGTATCTATAGGCAAACCTTCCGCAAGCACTTTCTTCACAATAGCGACAGCCCCATCCTTCAACGGAGAAAGATCGGCATTCTCATCGTAATTGCAACTACTGAAGGCCACAGAAGGAATACGCTTCATGCACCCCTCCTTGGCAACACCCATCGTACCGGAATAATAATTGTTGACACTGGAATTATCACCATGGTTGATGCCACTCAGAATCAAGTCTGGAGTACGTCCAGGGAGCAATTGATCTAATGCCAACTTCACACAGTCAACAGGCGTACCGCTGCATGACCATACTTCCACATCCTCTCCCATATTCTTGCGGCGTTTCAGTCGCAATGGTTCTGTGGCAGAAAAGGCACAGGCATATCCCGACCGGGCACTTTCAGGAGCCACAACCAGCACGTCGCACCAGCCTTTGAGGAAGCCGACGAGCGTTTTAATACCATTGGCATGATAGCCATCATCATTCGAAATTAAAACTAAAGGTTTCTTATTTTCCATAAAATTTCCTTTCTTTTGGGTGCAAAAGTAATAAAAAAACTATAAAGTAACGTATTTCTCGCATAAAATATGTATCTTTGCATCGATTTTCACTATTATAACATATAGAAAATGGGAAAAATTATCGCATTAGCTAATCAAAAAGGTGGTGTAGGAAAGACTACAACTACTATCAATCTGGCTGCATCGCTGGCCACATTGGAGAAGACAGTCCTCGTTGTTGACGCTGACCCTCAGGCAAACGCCTCCAGCGGTTTGGGTGTCGATATCAAGGAGGTGGACTGCTCGCTCTACGAATGTATCATCGACCACGCCGATGTCCGCGATGCGATATATACCACCGACATTGACGGTTTGGACATTATCCCAAGCCATATCGACCTGGTGGGTGCTGAAATAGAAATGCTCAACCTTAAGAACCGTGAGAAAGTAATCAAGACCTTGCTGGAACCTATCCGCGATGATTATGATTATATCCTCATCGACTGTTCTCCTTCACTGGGACTCATCACTGTCAACTCGCTTACCGCAGCCGACAGCGTCATCATCCCGGTACAGTGCGAATATTTCGCTCTTGAAGGTATCAGCAAACTGCTCAACACCATCAAGATTATCAAGAGTAAGCTGAATCCGAAACTGGAAATCGAAGGATTCCTGCTCACCATGTATGACAGCCGTCTCCGCCTTGCCAACCAGATCTATGACGAGGTAAAACGACACTTCCAGGAACTGGTGTTCAAGAGTGTCATCCAGCGCAACGTGAAGTTGAGCGAAAGTCCAAGTCACGGTCTCCCTGTCATCCTCTACGATGCAGAGTCAAACGGTGCCAAGAACCATCTGGCACTGGCAAAAGAGATCATCAACAAGAATAGTTAACAAGTAAAGACAAGAGAATTCTTCACTCTTCACTTAAAAACAACATAATGGCAGTACATAAGAAATACAATAACGGAACGAAAAGCAATGCCTTGGGTCGTGGACTCGATGCATTGATATCAACAGAAGGCGTTCGCACTCAGGGCAGCAGCACCATCAATGAGATAGCGCTCGACCAGATAGAAGCGAACCCCAACCAGCCTCGCCGCGAGTTTGACGAGGAAGCCTTGCACGAACTGGCTGAAAGCATCAAGGCTATCGGTATCATCCAGCCCATCACCCTGAGACAGGTATCGGAAAACAGATTCCAGATTATCGCCGGTGAGCGCCGATGGAGAGCTTCCCAACTGGCTGGTCTCCTGGCTATCCCTGCCTACATCCGCACCATCAGCGACGAGAACGTGATGGAAATGGCTTTGGTGGAGAATATCCAGCGCCAGGACCTCAACGCCATCGAAATCGCCCTTGCCTATGAGCATCTCCTGGAAAACGAGGGAATGACACAAGAGAAGATTTCCGAGCGCGTGGGCAAGAGTAGAGCAGCCATTGCCAACTACCTCCGCCTGTTGAAACTGCCAGCCCAGGTACAGATGGCATTGCAGAAGAAGGAAATCGACATGGGACACTGCCGTGCACTGCTTGCACTTGACAGTCCGTCGCTACAAATCAAACTCTTCAAGGAAATCCAGAAAAACGGTTACTCAGTTAGAAAGGTAGAAGAAATGGTGCAGCACCTGAAAAACGGTGAGGACATCGAGAGTGGCAAGAAGACGATCACATCCAAGTCACAGGTACCAGAAGAGTTTACAATGCTGAAAGACCGTCTTTCTAAATTCCTCAACACCAAAGTACAGTTCACCTGTTCACCAAAGGGCAAAGGAAAAATCAGCATTCCTTTCGCCAACGAGGAAGAATTGGAGCGCATCATGAGCGTTTTCGACCAATTAAACCAAAACAAAAATTAAGAAAGTGAATTTCAAGTTATCACATATCTGCATCATGGCACTGCTATGGCTGGGCACAACACAGGCGATGGCACAAAAGGACTCACTCGCCGTAGAAAGCCTGAGCCTGGAGGATTCGATTACCATCGACAGTGCCTCCCTGAGCAAAGCACTCGCCCCTAAAGCGCTGAGAAAGAAGCGCAACTGGGCCACCTGGAGGCCAGACACCAAGCGTGCCATGTGGCTTGCTCTCGTATTGCCGGGTGCAGGACAGATTTACAACAGGAAATACTGGAAGCTGCCTATCATCTACGGCGGCTTCGTGGGATGTGCCTATGCCATGAGCTGGAACAACCAGATGTATCATGACTACTCACAGGCATATCTGGACATCATGGACGATGACCCCAACACACAGAGCTACAACCAGTTCTTGCACTTGGGAGCCCAAATAGATGCCAGCAACATAGAGCGATATAAGGAAATCTTCCGCAAACGCAAAGACCGCTATCGCAGATGGAGAGACATGAGTATGTTTGTGATGATAGGCGTATATGCCTTCTCCGTCATTGATGCATACGTGGATGCTTCCCTCTCTGAATTTGACATCTCAGACGATCTGTCGCTCAGAGTAGAGCCTACGGTAATCAACAACAATCAGAGAACCCGCAACCCATTGCGTTCTTCTACGCTTGGCCTGCAATGTTCTCTCACATTCTAAAGAAAACCTTCCTGCCTCTTCAGGAAAAGGGAAATACCCATTCCGAAAAAGGGAAAAACATTACGGGAAGAAACTATATACATTATTATATATATAAGAAAATCGAAAAAGCAAAATAGACCATTATATCAGAATGAAGAAAGTAATCATATTTGCAGCTATATTGCTTAGCTGTTCTACCGGAATGCAAGCGCAAACCGAAAATGGTGACAACGATGATGTGATCACCGTAACAGACAAAGACGGAAAAGCAGAAGAAATCGAAATTCCTACAGGTTTGGAGGACAATCTCGACAGCCTGCTCCATCTCTACAATGCTCAGACATATATGATGCTGGATACAGCATGCAACTACAAGGATGAAAACCGAACATACCCTAAAGAGGTATATATTGACCGCCTGAAGAGACTCCCTACCATCATAGAGATGCCATACAATGAGGTGGTACAGAAATTCATCGACCGCTATAGCGGCAAGTTACGCCGCTCTGTCAGCTTTATGTTGGGAGCCAGCAATTTCTACATGCCTATCTTCGAGGAGGCTTTGGAGGCATACAACCTGCCTTTGGAATTGAAATATCTGCCAGTCATTGAATCAGCGCTCAATCCGAAGGCTGTTTCAAGAGTAGGTGCCACAGGTCTCTGGCAGTTTATGCTGGCCACTGGCAAGCGCTATGGACTGGAAGTAAACTCATTGGTAGATGAGCGCCGCGACCCGGTGAAAGCATCTTATGCTGCAGCCCACTACCTGAGTGATCTCTATAAGATCTTCGATGACTGGGGATTGGTAATCGCTGCCTACAACTGCGGTCCAAGCAAGGTAAACCAGGCCATCCACCGTGCCAAAGGTTCTGCTGACTACTGGAGCATCTATCCATACCTCCCAAAGGAGACCCGTGGATATGTACCAGCATTCATCGCAGCCAACTATATCATGAACTACTACTGCGAGCATAATATCTGTCCGATGGTCACAGAGTTGCCAGCCAAGACTGACACCGTGGTAGTAAACAGAGATCTTCACTTAGAGCAGATTGCACAGGTATTGAATATCAATATCGAACATCTGCGCAACCTCAACCCAGAATACCGCCGCGACATCGTCAACGGACTCAACAAGCCTAAGACCGTACGTCTGCCAGAATCTCTCGTGGGAGCATTCATCGACAATGAAGACTCTATCTACAACTTCAAGACCGATGAACTGCTGTTGAAGCGCGATGTAGTGGATGTCAAGGAAGATACACCATCTGTCGGCCGCAACTACAGTTATAGCCGTAGCAGATCTTCTTACAGTTCAAGAAGCAGAAGCTCTTACAGCAGAAAGAGCAAGAAATCAAAAAAGAGAAAGACAACTCGCAGCAAGAGTGTAACCATCAAGAATGGCGACACCTTATCAGAAATAGCGGCACGCAATCACACGACCGTGAAGAAACTTCGCAAACTGAATGGTATTTCTGGTAACACAATACGTGCCGGCAAGAAGATCAAGGTGAAGTAAAACACCTTGATTTGCCGACAGACAACACATACTGATTCATCAACTAAAAATTTCAGCAGGAGGGTAAAACCATGAACGATCAGAACTTGAAGGAACTGGAAAGAGAGCAGGCTGACAACAAGCTCATCAATGATGCTTTCCAGCATTTGATAGACACATACGTGGCTTCACGCCACCGCAAGAAAGTAGATATCGTAACGAAAGCTTTCAACTTTGCACGACAAGCTCACAAAGGAGTACGACGACTCTCTGGTGAGCCATATATCATGCACCCTATCGCCGTGGCTCAAATCGCCTGCGAAGAAATGGGATTAGGCTCTACCAGTATCTGTGCAGCCCTACTCCATGACGTGGTGGAAGATACTGACTATACAGTAGAAGACATCACCAATATCTTCGGTGCTAAAATAGCACAGATTGTAGATGGACTGACCAAGATCAGCGGTGGTATCTTTGGAGATAAGGCTTCTGCCCAGGCTGAAAACTTCAAGAAACTCCTGCTCACCATGAGCGATGATATCCGTGTCATCCTCATCAAGATCTGCGACCGTCTGCACAACATGCGTACCCTCGCTTCCCAACCGGCAAACAAACAATACAAGATTGCCGGAGAAACGCTCTACATCTACGCTCCATTAGCTAACCGCCTGGGACTGAACAAGATCAAGACGGAATTGGAGAATCTCAGTTTCAAATACGACCACCCGCAGGAATATGCCAACATAGAGCATAAACTTGCAGATACAGAAGCACAGCGTGACAATCTCTTTGCACAGTTTACCGCCCCTATCCGTGAAGAACTCGATAAGTTGGGCGTAGAATACAAGATCAAAGCCCGTGTTAAGAGCCCTTATTCCATCTGGAACAAGATGCAGAACAAGCATGTCTCGTTCGACGAAATCTACGATATTCTGGCAGTCCGCATCATCTTTACCCCTAAAGTAAGGGCAAACGAGGTGAACGAATGCTTCAATATCTATGTAGCCATCAGCAAGATATACAAGAGTCATCCAGACCGTCTGCGCGACTGGCTCAACCATCCGAAAGCCAATGGCTATCAGGCGCTCCACGTCACCCTGATGAGTAAGCAGGGACGCTGGATAGAAGTACAGATTCGCTCAGACCGCATGGACGAAGTGGCTGAACAGGGATTTGCCGCACACTGGAAATACAAAGAGGGTGAAAACGAATATACAGAGGATGAAAACGAGTTGAATGACTGGCTCGGCACCATCAAGGAAATATTGGATGATCCACAACCGGATGCCATGGACTTCTTGGATGCCATCAAACTCAACCTCTTTGCATCAGAAATCTTCGTCTTCACGCCTAAGGGAGAAATCAAGACCATGCCAGCCGACTGTACTGCACTCGACTTCGCTTTCCAGATCCATACCTTCTTGGGAAGCCATTGTATCGGTGCTAAGGTCAATCATAAACTGGTTCCGCTCAGCCATAAGTTGCAAAGTGGCGACCAGGTGGAAATCCTGACCAGTAAGAGCCAGCATGTACAACCAGCATGGATCAACTTTGTCAGCACAGCCAAGGCAAAGAGCAAGATACAGGCCATTCTGAGACGAGACAACCGTGAGATACAGAAGAAAGGTGAGGAAGTACTCAGCGAGTGGCTCCAGAAGAATGCAATGGAGACAACAACGTCTATCGTAGATAAACTTTGCGACTTCCATAACATCCAGAAACATGAGAACTTCTTCCTGGCTTTAGGCAACCATACCATCATCTTAGGAGAAAAGGATCTCGACGAACTGCAGGGTAAGAACAAGAAGGTAAAACAATCCAGCAGCTGGCGCAACTATATCCCATTCCTCGGCAGTAAGAGTAAGGAGAAGAAGCCGGAAATCGGCACAGAGAAAAAGGAAGAACTCTTCATTGTGGGTAAGGATTTCAATAAGAAGAAACCGCTGATCATCACAGAAGAAAACATCAACCAGTTTATCTTCCCTACCTGTTGCCATGCCATCCCTGGAGATGACATCATGGGATTCATCGACAACAAGAACCGCATAGAGATACACAAGCGTGCCTGCCAGGTAGCAGCCAAGTTGAAATCCAGCTATGGCAACCGCATCGTAGATGCCAAATGGGACATGCACAAGCAGCTGCTCTTTGATGCAACCATCGAGATACAGGGCATCGACCGCAAGGGCATGTTGCTTGATGTAAGCAAGGTTATCAGCGACCAATTGGGTGTCAATATCCACAAACTTACCATCAGCAGCGACAATGGTATCTTCGACGGTACCATCGAACTTCGTGTCCACGATAGAGATGAGGTTAAGAAGATTACCGATATGCTCAAGAATATCGAGGACTTGCAGGATGTGCAGAGAATATTATAATTCTATATAAATCTACTGTAAACAATGAAAAAGGTATTATTAGCAATGATGCTATTCTTGGCGGCATGGCCAGTGCTTGCCGCCAACAAGTATGACAACCCGGATACCCTGGTAGTATCCCGAGATGGAACAGGTGAATTCCGCACCATCGACGAAGCCATCGAAGTCTGCAGAGCCTTCATGGACTATACCAAGGTCATCTATGTAAAAAAAGGAGTGTATAAGGAAAAGCTCATCATCCCATCGTGGCTCACCAACATCACCATCTGTGGTGAAGACCGTGACAACACCATCATTACGTGGGATGACCATGCCAACATCAAGATGCCTGTAGGCGGTCTGGATTCAGAAGCAGCCGTAAAAGGTAAACCGATGGGCACCTTCCGCACCTATACCCTCAAGGTTCAGGGAAGCTACATCACGCTCAAGGATATCACCATTGAAAATAATGCAGCCAAGTTAGGACAGGCAGTAGCCCTGCATACAGAAGGCGACCATATCCTGGTACAAAACTGCCGCTTATTGGGCAATCAGGATACAGTCTATACTGGCGTAGGTGGCACAAGAGTAGCTTTCTACGACTGCTATATCGAGGGAACAACTGATTTCATCTTCGGTCCAAGTATTGCCTGGTTCCAGAATTGCGAAATCCACAGCAAGGCAAACAGCTATATCACAGCAGCCTCTACCCCAGCAGGTCAGAAGTACGGCTATGTCTTCTACAAGTGCAGACTGACAGCCGACAAGGATGTGGATAAAGTATATTTAGGCCGTCCTTGGCGTCCATTTGCAGCCACCATTTTCATGGATTGTGAACTGGGCAAACATATCCGTCCAGAAGGATGGCACAACTGGAATAATGCCAAGAACGAAGAAACAGCCCGCTATGCGGAATATGGCAACAAAGGCGAAGGAGCCTCAACCAAGAATCGTGTAAAATGGAGCAAGCAACTCTCCAAGAAAGAAGCTGCCAAAGTAACGCTTCTTGATGCATTCGGAGAAGATTGCTGGTAATAAAGCTTCACCCTCCATTGAAGCAGTACTTCATTGCAAAAGAAGCTATACTTCACTCCCTTATGAAGTATAGCTTCTTTTTTGTTTGTCCTAAACTAACATATCGATTTGCTTTTTCAAGTCTTTCAACTGATCTCTCACGCTAATCAAAGTATCCAAGACTTCCGATGATTTATCAGCACCGGAACGGTTTTGCTGGAGATATTTTCGGGCAGCAGCAATCTTAAATCCCTTCACTTTGATCAGCGAATAAATCACCTTAATCTGCTCAATATCCTTCTCCGTATATTGACGCACCTTATTGGCAGTAACCTTCGGTTTGATAAAGGTAAACTCCTTCTCCCAATAACGCAGAGTAGATTCATTCACCCCTATCATTTCAGCTACTTCTTTGATGGAGTAGTATAATTTCACCGGTTTATCTGTATTTAATGCCATATTTTACCCACTTAAATTTCAAAAATAATTAATTTAGTTGCAAAATTAAACAATTCTTCTTATCTTTGCAAAGTTTTTGGGGAGAAAATGCCCTAAAGGGCAAAAATATTTCAAAGAGAGGATGTCGCCATCCCCTCTTCCAAACAGGAAATTGAAATTAAAGATAAATATAAAATAGATATGATGACAGCTAATGAAGTGCGCGAATCCTTCAAGAAATTCTTCGAAGGTAAAGGCCACAAGATTGTTCCATCAGCACCTATGGTTATCAAGGATGACCCTACGCTGATGTTTACAAACGCTGGTATGAACCAGTGGAAAGACATCATCCTCGGTACAAAAGATCCAGGCAAGGATGTACGTCGTGTTGATACTCAGAAATGTCTCCGTGTAAGCGGTAAGCACAACGACCTCGAAGAGGTTGGTCACGATACTTACCACCACACCATGTTCGAGATGCTCGGTAACTGGAGCTTCGGCGACTACTTTAAGGAGGGTGCCATTGATTTGGCATGGGAGTATCTTACTGAAGTTTTGAAGCTCAACCCTGCCGATCTCTACGTTACCGTATTCGAGGGTAGCAAGGAGGAAGGTCTGGAACGCGACAACGAGGCTGCAGGTTACTGGGCTAAGCACGTGCCAGCCGACCACATCATCAACGGTAACAAGCACGACAACTTCTGGGAGATGGGCGAAACAGGTCCTTGCGGTCCTTGCTCAGAGATTCACGTGGATTCTCGTACTCCAGAGGAGAAGGCTCAGGTGCCAGGCCGTGAGTTGGTAAACAAGGATAACCCTCAGGTCATCGAAATCTGGAACATCGTGTTTATGCAGTACAACCGCAAGGCTGATGGTTCTCTCGAACCACTCCCAATGCACGTTATCGATACAGGTATGGGCTTCGAGCGCTTGGTTCGCATGTTGCAGGATAAGCACTCTAACTATGATACAGATATCTTCCAGCCAATCATCAAGGAAATTGAGACAATCTCTGGCAAGAAGTATGGCTTTACTACTCCTACCGGTGAAAATGGTGAGGGCAAGGATGAGCAGGAAAAGATTGACATCGCTATGCGTGTTTGCGCCGACCACCTCCGTGCAGTAGCTTTCTCTATCGCCGACGGCCAGTTGCCAAGCAACGCCAAGGCTGGTTACGTAATCCGCCGTATCTTGCGCCGTGCCGTACGTTACGCTTACACATTCCTCGGCCAGAAGCAGGCATTCATGTACAAGCTCGTCAATGTATTGGTAGAGCAGATGGGTGCAGCCTTCCCAGAGTTGCCAGCTCAGCAGGAGCTCATCACCCGTGTGATGAAAGAGGAAGAGGATTCATTCCTCCGCACCTTGGAGAAGGGTATCAACCTCCTCAATGGCGATATGGACGAGCTCAAGGCTCATGGCGAGACTCAGCTCGACGGTGTGAGCGCATTCCGTCTCTTCGATACCTACGGTTTCCCTCTCGACCTCACAGAGTTGATCTGCCGTGAGAATGGTTACACCGTTGATGCAGCCGGCTTCGATGAGGAGATGAAGAAGCAGAAGGAACGTGCCCGCAATGCTGCTGCCGTTGAGAACGGTGACTGGGAGGTATTGCAGGAAGGCGACCAGAACTTCGTAGGTTATGACTATACAGAATATGAGTGCCACATCCTCCGCTATCGCAAGGTGACTCAGAAGAAGAACTCTTTCTATGAGCTGGTACTCGACAACACTCCATTCTATGGTGAGATGGGTGGACAGGTTGGCGACAAGGGTGTACTCGTTAGCGAGAATGAGACCATCCAGGTTATCGACACCAAGCGCGAGAACAACCAGAGCATCCACATCGTAAAGGAGTTGCCAAAGGATGTAAACGCTGATTTCATGGCTTGCGTAGATATCGAGAGCCGCGAGGGAAGTGCTGCCAACCATACAGCTACCCACTTGCTCGACTACTGTCTGAAGCAGGTTTTGGGCGAGCACGTAGAGCAGAAGGGTTCTTATGTAGATAAGGACACCTTGCGTTTCGACTTCTCTCATTTCCAGAAGGTAACTGATGAGGAGCTCCGCAAGGTAGAGCACATGGTAAACGAGATGATCCGTGCCGACTATCCATTGGATGAGCACCGCGATACTCCTATCGAGGAGGCTAAGGAGCTTGGCGCTATCGCCCTCTTCGGCGAGAAGTATGGCGACAAGGTTCGTGTCGTTCGCTTCGGTCCATCTGCCGAGTTCTGTGGTGGTATTCACGCCAAGAGCACCGGTAAGATTGGTTTCTTCAAGATTATCTCTGAGAGCAGCGTAGCAGCCGGCATCCGCCGTATCGAGGCTTTGACAGGCAAGGCTTGCGAGGAAGCTATCTACGGCTTGCAGGATACCATCGTAGCCTTGAAGGGCTTGTTCAACAACGCCAAGGATCTTGAGGGTGTCATCAGAAAGTACATCGACGAGCACGATGCCTTGAAGAAGGATGTTGAGAAGTTCCAGGCTCAGGCTGTGGAGCGTGCCAAGGATAAGCTTGTAGAGAATGCAAGAGAAATCAACGGCGTGAAGGTTGTTACTGCCGTATTGCCTATGGAGCCAGCAGCTGCCAAGGATTTGGTATTCAAGGTTCGTGAGGCATTGCCAGAGAACATGATTTGCGTGGTAGGTTCTGTTTATAACGACAAGCCTATGCTCAGCGTAATGTTCAGCGATGATATGGTTAAGGATCACGGTTTGAACGCAGGTAAAATGATTCGCGAAGCTGCCAAGTTGATTCAGGGCGGCGGTGGCGGTCAGCCTCACTATGCTCAGGCTGGCGGTAAGAACAAGGACGGCTTGAGCGCTGCAGTAGATAAGGTTGTAGAGTTGGCTCAGCTGTAATAAGCTTCCACAAATGAATATATGATAGAGTTATCTTAACTCTTATATATGATAAGGTATAAAGGGTTGCAATCCTCGAAAAGATGGATTGCAACCCTTTTTCTGTAAAATGCTGCGTATGATTTCAATATTTTTGTTACCTTTGCACCCAAATTTAAATACATATTTTAATATGGCTATCATAAAGACAGTAGAGGGAAAAACTCCCCGATGGGGAAAGAATTGTTTTATCGCTGAGAATGCCGTACTGACCGGCGATTGTATTCTTGGCGATGACTGTAGCATCTGGTATAGTGCGGTATTGCGCTCTGACGTGGATGCTATCAGATGTGGAAACAGGGTAAATATACAGGATTGCGCCTGCATCCATCAAACCGGTACGATGCCTTGCATTCTAGAGGATGATGTATCTGTGGGACATGGTGCCATCGTCCACGGAGCCACAGTCAGAAAAGGCGCACTCATCGGCATGAATGCCACCGTGCTAGACAAGGCAGACATTGGCGAAGGAGCTATTATTGCAGCAGGTGCTGTAGTTACCCATGGCACCAAGGTTCCTGCACATGAGATTTGGGCTGGTATTCCAGCCAGGAAAGTGAAGACCTGCGCTCCCGGACAAGCCGAGGAGTTTGCCAAGCATTATTCCGGATATATCAAGGACTGGTATCTGAAGGAAGATTGATAGAAAGGTATCTTGGCAAGGAGACTATCATCGTATTAGTAGGTTAACGACGTGTAGTAAAAGCTGCATGATAAAGATGATTCGTGACCGTAAAACAAAAATGCGCCCGCACAATACGGACGCATTTCTGTTTTTATAAAAGCTCTATCTTTCCACCTTGAATATGGCGGCACTTATGCCAGAAGCTTTAATTACATCAGTCTTTTTTCCTGATTTATACACAACCTTTCCTGTGGAAAGAACAGAAATTGCCTTACCACCTACGGAGCTGATATTGAGAGCGGCTGCCTTGGCACCAGGATTCACGACAACAACATACTTCTCCTCACCCAAAGTGCGCTCATATACCATCGGATATTCCTGCCCCTTCTGGTTCAGGAGCTTCCAATCTCCCTCATTGTCAAGAGCCTTTGCAGAATGACGCAAAGCGGTCAACTTACGGGTATATGACAACAGAGAATTCTGATCTCCCTGCTGAGCTTCAACGGTCAACTTTCCGTTTTCCGTATCTACAGGAAAGTAAAGCTTATCGGGTGCACTCGTAGAGAATCCGGCATTCTTGCCCTTGGTCCACTGCATCGGAGTACGGGTACCAGAACGCTCATTGCTACCCTCCTTGTTAGGGAGATTCATCTGAAACTTCATACCAATCTCATCACCATAATAAATAAATGGAATACCAGGCATGGTGAGGAAGAAGGTCATCGCCACCTTCAACTGGTCTGGCGTGTTGCGGGTACCGATGTTAGGGCGCTGGTAATCGTGGTTGGCAGATGGAACAGCAATGTAGCCGAGATTCTTGGTGGCATTGAATGCCTTGGTATAGTTCTCGCTAAATTCCTTGAGCGAACCCTTGCCCTGCTTGTCGAAATAGCAGTTCTGGTAACCCTGCTCCCACTTGCCCCATGGAGTCTTGCGGTCGAAGAACAGAGAGGCATAGCCCTTGAGACCGAAATGGATGTAGAAATCGATGTTGAAGCCGGCAGGAATGGCTTGCTGCGGATTAGCCCACTCTGAAATCAAGACGGTCTCTGGATAATACTTATCCTTCCAGGCACGCATCTCATTCCAAAGCTTGGAAACCTCCTTCTTGTCGGGGTCATTCTTGATAAGCGATGACGCCATATCTACACGGAAGCCATCCACACCCTTATCAAACCAGAAAGCCATGATGTTACGTATCTCCCTGCGTACAGCCTGTGGTCCTGGAGCATCTACGCCCTGCTCCCAAGGATGATTTGGATCTGGATGAGCAAAACCATAGTTCAAGGCAGGCTGGCACTCAAAGAAATTCTTCTCATAATACTTAGCACGAGGAGCATTAGCCTCCACATATCTTCCTCGGGTACTAGACTCCGGACTTGCCTCCTGATGACGGGCTTCTATTTCTTTCTTCTCACTCTCAGGGATATCATTCATCCAGATATAATAGTCGCTGTAACGCTGGTTAGGATCTTTCTCGGAAGACTCCTTAAACCAGGAACACTTGGTGCTGGAATGTCCTGCCACCAGGTCGAGACAAACCTTGATGCCACGCTTATGGGCCTCATTAACCAAAGTAACCAAATCGGTATTGGTACCGAATCGAGGATCCACCTTGTAGAAATCGATGACATCATAGCCACCATCAAACCATCCCGACTCAAAGATTGGATTGAGCCAGAGGGCGTTCACTCCCAGAGACTTGATGTAATCCAACTTGGAAGTGATACCCGGCAGATCGCCAATACCGTTGCCATCAGTATCCATATAGGAAGATGGATAAATCTGATAGAAAAGTGCATCACTCAACCAAGCCGGTCCCTTCTTCTGTTCTGCCTGAGCAGAAAGTGTGGTTGCCGCCAAAGCAGCAACCAACAACATTTTATTCATTCTTTTCATAAGCATCATTATTAAATTAAGAAAAACTCTCTCTAATAATAACTCAAAATTCTGCATTTTATTGTGCAAAAATGCTAATTGCAAATCCGCCACCTGCAACAGAGTTCAACTTCAAGACAGACTTGCTGGTCACAGTCTTCTTGGTGATGACATAAGCCTGAGGATTGGTCTTGTAGTTGGCATTTTTGCGATTGCAAATTTAATA
The DNA here is from genome assembly GCF_003461825.1 of Prevotella sp. AM42-24. Classification (NCBI taxonomy): domain Bacteria; kingdom Pseudomonadati; phylum Bacteroidota; class Bacteroidia; order Bacteroidales; family Prevotellaceae; genus Prevotella; species Prevotella sp. AM42-24. Next base: position 28,585 of record NZ_QTXV01000023.1, read on the forward strand.
GTTTTTTTCGAGTTTTCCTACCTCATTAATAAAATAGTGGAACAAAAACGACAAAAAACGCAATAACAACCTCATTAACAACAGGTTTCCATAATCTTCCATACTATTGAAAGTGGATGGAATAAACATACAGCACTCTTTATCAGGTACTTATAAAAATCACCAATGATATTTTTCCACTTTTTCTTTGCAAGCACTCGGTTTATACCTTATTATTTAGTAACTTTGCATCCGAAAATGACAGATACGCATTTTCATAACTAACAATTTAATATTCATAAGAAATAATATTCACAAGAAATATGAAACACTTTATTCTATCCTGCGCACTATCGATGGCGGCTATAGCCACCTCCAGCGCACAACAAACTGGTAAGTTGCCCGTCTACCTCGACAACACCAAACCAGTAGAGCAACGCATCGACGATGCCATTGCCCGAATGACACTTCAAGAGAAGATTCGCATCATTCATGCACAGAGTAAGTTTTCCTCTGCAGGAGTTCCCCGTTTGGGATTTCCTGACTTCTGGACAGATGACGGTCCTCATGGTGTTCGCCCTGATGTATTGTGGGACGAATGGGAGCAGGCTGGCCAAACCAATGACTCCTGCGTAGCCTTCCCTGCCCTCACCTGCCTGGCAGCATCCTGGAACCCACAGATGAGCAGAATCTATGGAGAATCATTAGGCGAAGAGGCTTTGTATCGAGGAAAAGACATGATCTTAGGTCCTGGCGTGAACATCTATCGCACCCCATTGAACGGACGCAACTTCGAATATATGGGTGAAGATCCTTACCTGGCAAGCATCATGGTTGTACCTTATATCCAAGGATTACAGTCTAAGGGAGTATCAGCCTGCGTAAAGCATTACTGCCTCAATAACGAGGAGGAATATCGTCATCAGGTAAACGTCATCGTGAGCGACCGTGCCCTCCATGAAATCTATCTCCCAGCCTTCAAGGCTGCTGTAGAGAAAGGTAAGACTTGGGGAATCATGGGTGCATACAATCTCTACAAGAACGAACACAACTGCCACAACCAGTGGACTCTGAACAAGATTCTAAAGGGCGACTGGAAATATGACGGCGTAGTGGTAAGCGACTGGGGAGGCGCACACGATACCGACCAAGCCGTGAAGAACGGGCTCGACATAGAGTTCGGCACATGGACGAATGGATTGACTATGGGTGCCAGCAATGCCTACGATAATTACTACCTTGCCGTACCATATATAAAAGGTATCCAGGAAGGAAAATACACCACCAAGGAATTGAATGAAAAGGTGCGCCGCGTATTACGCCTATTCTATCGCACCACCATGAATCCGAACCGTCCTCACGGTTTCCTCTGTTCTGACAGCCACTATGCGGCAGCCAGACAGATTGCCGAAGAAGGCATCGTACTGCTCCAGAACAAGAACCATGTGCTTCCTATCAATACCCAGAAGGTTTCGCGCATCCTGGTAGTAGGCGAAAATGCCGTGAAGATGATGACCGTGGGTGGAGGCAGCTCTTCTCTCAAGGTACAGCGGGAGATTTCGCCGCTCGATGGATTAAAATCTCGACTGGAAAAAGATAATGTGGAAGTGGAGTTTGCCCGAGGTTATGTAGGCGATGTAAGCGGAAATTACAATGGCGTAACTACCGGACAGAATCTGGAGGACAAACGCAGTGAGGCTGAGCTGATAGCCGAAGCCGTAGAAAAGGCCAAGCATGCTGATTACGTGGTGATGTTTGGCGGCTTGAACAAGAGCGATTATCAGGATTGCGAAGGTCACGACCGCAAACAGCTTGAATTGCCATACGCTCAAGACAAGCTCATAGAGGCATTGGCTAAAGCCAATAAGAACTTCATCTATGTGAATATCTCGGGTAATGCAGTGGCTATGCCTTGGAAAGAGAAGGTAGCAGGTATCGTACAGGGATGGTATATCGGTAGCGAAAGCGGTGAAGCTCTGGCTTCTATCCTCACCGGCGACAAGAATCCTAGCGGCAAATTACCATTCACATGGGTAAACTCATTGCAGGAAGTGGGTGCCCACGCATTAAACACCTATCCGGGTACCTGGCGCAAGGAAGGTGGAGCCAAGACTGAGGGCAACATCATTGATGAGGAGTATAAGGAAGACATCTACGTAGGTTACCGTTGGACTGATAAGAAAAACATCAAGCCAGCATTCGCCTTTGGACATGGATTGAGCTACACTCAGTTTGCCATCTCTAATCTTCGCAGTGATAAGAATCTGATGAATCTGAATGACTCTATCACCTTTACCGTGAATGTAAAGAACACTGGCAAACGTGCCGGTGCAGAAACCATCCAGCTCTATATCCATGATGTAAAGGCTTCTGTTGATCGCCCTTACAAGGAGCTGAAGGGATTCCAGAAGGTTTACCTGCAGCCGGGAGAGAGCAAGGATGTAAACATCACCATCAATAAGCAGGCACTCAGCTTCTATGATGAAACAGCTGCATCCTGGAAGGCAGAAGCAGGCAAGTTTGAGGCACTCGTCGGAAATGCTTCCGATCAGCTGAAACTCAAAAAGGCGTTTGAACTGAAATAAAATGAATGGAGTTAATACATAACAAGAACAGCGTAAATATGAGAACAGCATTCATATCACTATCATTTCTGCTGGCTGGCTCGCTGATGGTTCCTGCCATCGCCCACACACCCGCCAGCAAGAAGAAAGTTGCTACAACAACTCAAAAAGGTAAAATCCTGCCGATGAAGGAGTATATCGACCAGCTGATGGCAAAGATGACTCTGCAGGAGAAAATCGGTCAGCTCAACCTGATGGTAGCTGGCGACATCACTACCGGTGGAGCCCTGAACACCCAGGTGGGTGGCGACATTGCAAAAGGCAACATGGGCGGCGTATTCAACATCAAGGGACTCGACAAAATCAAGGCTCTCCAGGACATCGCCATCAAGAACAGCCGTCTGGGCATTCCGCTGCTGGTGGGCATGGACGTAATCCACGGCTACGAGACCATGTTCCCTATCCCCCTCGCCCTCTCCTGCTCCTGGGATACAGAAGCGATGAAGAAGGTAGGCGAAGTATCGGCAAAGGAAGCCAGTGCTGCAGGAATCAACTGGACTTACTCGCCCATGGTAGATATTGCACTCGATGCCCGATGGGGACGAATCAGCGAGGGTAACGGAGAGGATCCTTACCTGAGCGGCGTGATGGGTGCTGCACTCACACAGGGTTACCAGGGCGCCGATATGCGCACGGAAGAGATATTGAGGGCCGATAGAATCATGGCGTGCCTCAAACACTTTGCCCTCTACGGAGCCGTGGAGAGTGGCAAGGAATACAATACCGTGGATATGAGTCGCATACGCATGATGAACCAATACCTGCCTCCTTACGAAGCCGTGGTAAAGGCTGGCGTAGGAAGCGTAATGTCTTCGTTCAACCTGATAGATTATACCCCTGCCACCGCCAACCACTGGATGATGACCGATGTCTTGAGAAAACAATGGGGATTCAAGGGCTTTCTCGTAACAGATTATGCATCTATCGCCGAGATTCTGAATCACAGCACTGCCAAGGATCTGAAAGAAGCATCAGAACAGGCACTCCTGGCTGGTACGGATATGGATATGTGCTCCAATGCCTTCGTAAAGCATCTGGCACAAAGCGTGGCTGAGGGCAAAGTGACAGAAGAAGATATCAACATCGCCTGCCGACGCATACTCGAGGCAAAATACAAACTGGGATTATTCAGCAATCCTTACCGCTACTGCAATACCAAGCGAAACAAAACCGACATCTACTCTGCCGAAAACCGACAAATAGCTCGCGACGTAGCAGCCGAGACCTTCGTGCTTCTGAAAAATGAAGGAAATCTTCTTCCTCTGAAGAAGCAGGGAAAGATAGCGCTGATTGGTCCTCTTGCAGATACCCGCAACAATATAGCCGGCACATGGAGTGTAGCTCAGGCTCCAGAGAAATACACCACTATCAAGGAGGCGATGGAGAAGGCACTCGATGGCAAAGCCACCTTATTATACGCACAGGGCAGCAATATCTGGCGCGATAGGGAACTTCAGAAAAACGGCGAACAGGGCAAGTCTATCGCCTGGGGAGATAAGGTAAAGATGAAGAATGAGGCGCTGCAGATAGCAAAGGAAGCAGACGTGATTGTATGCGCCATGGGCGAAACTGCCGACATGAGTGGAGAATGTGCAAGCCGCACTAATCTGGAAATGCCTGATGTGCAGCAAGAACTTCTGGCAGAACTCGCAAAGACGGGAAAACCTGTCGTATTGCTCAATTTTGCCGGTCGCCCTACGGTTTTGTCATGGGAGAATGAACACATTCCTGCCATCATGAACGTATGGTTTGGTGGTTCTGAGATGGGAGATGCACTTTGCGATGTCATCTTCGGCGACAAGGTCCCATCAGGTAAGCTCACCACTTCCATGCCAAAGACAACTGGACAGGAGCCTCTCTATTACAATCATCAGAATACGGGAAGACCTGTACCTGATGACAATCAGAAATTTGCCAAGTTTGCCAGCAATTGTATGGATGTAAGCAATGGTCCTCTCTATCCATTTGGTTATGGTCTGAGTTACACCACTTTTGAGTATGGCGACTTGAAGCTAAGTAGCCATCAAGTCAATATGGATGACTGGAAGATTATCGCCACCATCAACGTAAAGAATACAGGCAGCCGTGATGCCGACGAGGTAGTTCAGCTCTATATCCGTGATATGGTTGCCAGCATCTCTCGTCCTGTCAAGGAATTGAAAGGTTTCCAGCGAATCCATCTGGCTGCAGGAGAAAGCAGGGAAATCAGCTTCGATATCACTCCTGAAATGCTCAAATTCTATAACGCAGAATTAAAGCATGTGATTGAACCTGGCGACTTCCAGATTATGGTGGGAGGAAACAGTAAAGAGGTAAAGACCCAGAATCTTACTGTTAAGAACTAGTGCCAAAAGCAAATGAACATGCAATGATAGATACAAGACTGTAAGTTTTCAGGAAATCCCGGCAAGAGATGGCATACAGCTATTCTCTTGCCGGGATAATTAATAAGGTAAACTTGTTAAATACCGTTAATACAATAAACCATCTCGAATTTTAGAAGTCCAAATGATGGTTTTGGTAGAAACCATGACTCTTTTCGTGTCGAATTAACTCCATTTTAAGTGTCATACTTGTTGGGTATATAAATTAATAATAAGAATAACAAGAGATAATCCGATGAAAAAAATGATGGGTAATTATTCAGGAAAACTACAACAACAGCTTTGTTTGCTGATATGTGTGCTGATGGTTGTGGCCGTCAGTATCCGTAGAGATGGCAAGGTGGCAGGACGCTATGTGAATCAGCAACAGACGTTCTCGCCAAAGACAGAGCCAATGGCTGTACTTGAGGATGGTTCCGTGCAATTGAATACTACAGAACTTGGAAAAGACATTGTAGGTTACGGAGGCATAGTGCCATTGGAGATTACCTTGCAGGATGGCAGGGTAAAGAGTATCAGAGCACTTGCCAATTCAGAGTCTCCCGATTTCTTTACTGAGGCTTCTGCCCTTCTTACTAAATGGAATGGCAAGACGATAGAAGACGCTCAGAAGATGAAGGTGGACGCCGTGTCTGGGGCGACGTTCTCTTCGAAGGCAATCATCGGAAACGTGCAGCGAGGACTTCAGTATGCAGCCAAGAATCCTGTAAAGACTTCAATATGGTCAGAGTTTGATTTCTCTGCCAAGGCTATAGTCGGACTGATTGTTGTGCTCATGGCAGCCATCGTACCGCTTTTCATTAAGAACAGACGATATAGGATAGCTCAGCAAATTCTGAATGTCATAGTGCTTGGATTCTGGTGCGGTTCTTTTCTGAACTATACATCAATCATCAGTTATATGTCAAATGGCATGAACGTAGTGGCATTGATAGTGCCGGTCATCATGCTAATCACGGCATTCGTATATCCACTCTTCGGCAAGAAATCATACTATTGTACGCATGTGTGTCCCTTCGGTTCTTTGCAGGAACTTGCAGGGAAATGCGTAGGATATAAAATCAGAATGAAACCAACGACAGCCAAGCGCATAGATTGGCTCCGCCAGATTCTGTGGACCATACTCATGCTGTGTTTGTGGACAGGTATATGGTTCGACTGGATTGATTATGAACCCTTCTCTGCCTTTGTTTTCCAGTCGGCATCATGGGTGGTCATAGCCATTGCCATAACCTTCGTGGCACTCTCTACGGTAATTATGCGACCATACTGTCGCTTTGTCTGTCCTACGGGATCACTCATTAAATACAGCCAATTCTCTATTTTAAAGAAAAAGAAATAAAAATAAACCGGTCATTAGAACGCATATAAACGATGCATTCTGACGGCCGGTTTTTACTTGGTATGAACTTTCAAAAATAAAATCATCATTTCTAGGTATTGCATATTTCCAGAAATGTCAGTACCTTTGCACCCGCAAACAAGACCGAGGAAGGAATGGCATATATTCCAGCCTCAGCCGGAAAGCATGGAATAAAAGCAACGGATAAGCGAGAAACAGTCATTGCCCATATCATTCCTTACATATTATATAATAAGGTGAAAATACCTTCTTATATTTATATCCCTAAAGAATGTGCTAGGCCCGACGTATAATTACTCCTTATGGTACCACAAATTATTTTCCAGCAAAACGGAAATAACTTTGATATGATAAGAAGCAACTATATACGTAGGGGCGTATTGGCTCTATGCATGCTCATCATGACGATGGCAGCATGGGCACAGCACAATTCAGACCCCCTCAAAAATGATTTCAGTAAGTCACATCAGCAGGATAACTATAGAAAAAATCTGCTTGGTGACAAGTTAAAACAAACCCTGCATCTGGGCGAAGTAGTGGTTCGTGGCAACCAGGTAAAGCGTGTCAACTCGTCGGCATTCAATGTCATGGCGGTAGATACACGCCGCCTGCGCAATACCAACCTCGACCTGGCGCATGTTCTCGACCGCGTATCGGGCGTGAAAGTGCGTGAGGACGGAGGTCTTGGCTCTGGCGCAAGCATCAACCTGAATGGCTTTACGGGCAAGCACGTGAAACTCTTTATCGATGGTGTACCGATGGATGGTGCATCATCCAGTTTCAGCATCAACAATATACCTGCGAGCTTTGCCAACCGCATCGAGGTATATAAGGGTGTCGTACCCGTAGATTTCGGTGGAGATGCCTTAGGTGGTGCCATCAATATCGTGACCGACCACTCTCCGCATACATACGTTGATGCCAGCTATAGCTATGGTTCTTTCAATACCCATCGCAGTAATCTCTCTTTAGGATGGACGGGCAGATCGGGACTTATGCTCCGCTTGAACGCCTATCAGAACTATTCAGACAACGACTATAAGGTAAAGACGCAATGGACTGATCTTGAGACCAATGCGGTGAGCAACGAAGAGGCGTGGTTCCGCCGGTTCCACGACAGATACCACAACGAGGCTGTCATCTTCCAGCTGGGTGTGGTAGATAAGACATGGGCCGACAAGCTCATCTTCGGCTTGAACTATAGCCATGAATATGCACAGATACAGAACGCCAATCTGATGAAAATCGTGTTTGGCGGCAAATATCGCACAGCGCAAGGATGGACTCCCTCTATACTCTATGAGAAGCGAAATCTTGCTATCCCAGATTTGGACTTCCGATTGTCGGCTCGCTACGACATGGTGAAGACCAATAATGTGGATACGCTCAGCCGCACCTATAGTTGGACGGGTGAGTATAAGGTAAATGCCTATCAGGGCGAGGGAGTTCCAACGCTTGCCGAATTCAAGGGTTACACCCTGGCTACTGTTGCCAACCTGACCTATCATCTTGGCGACCAGCATTTCTTTACGCTTAACGATACTTATACCCATTATCGCCGCCGCACCACCAATGCGGCATCCAATAGCGTTCAGAGTTCAGCAGCCACCTTCATGCGCCGCATCAATGCCAAAAACACCTTAGGACTGTCGTACAAGTTTATCCCCAACCAGCATTGGAACATGGTAGCTTTCCTGAAGTACTACGACTCACATGTTAGAGGACCTGTGAACATCGCTTCATCCGGGCGTGCCGACTATCAGGAGCAGGAACGTTCTACCGATGCCTTGGGATATGGTGCAGCAGGAACTTACTTTCTACTGAACAAAGACTTACAGATAAAGCTGTCGTATGAGCAAACCTATCGTCTGCCTACCGACCGTGAGCTCTTTGGTGATGGCGATTATGAGGATGGCAATGCCACCCTTCGCCCGGAGAAGAGCGACAATGTAAATCTGAACCTGGGCTATCAGCATACTTTCAATGATGCGCATACCCTGAGTGCAGATGCAGGCTTCAACTATCGTCACGTAGCGGATTACATCATCCGAACCATCGGACAGAAGGGAGTAGCCGTGAGCACCAACCACGGCAAGGTGCTGGGACTGGGAATGGACCTGGGCTTGCACTACTATTATAAGGATGTGGCAAGTATCGGTGGAAACTTCTCCATGCAGAACACCCGCGACAGAGAACGACTCAACAGTATCGGGGCAGAATCGGTAACCTATGGCGACCGTGTGCCTAACTTGCCTTATACCTTTGGCGGTGCTGATGCAAGCTATACTTTCAAGCATGTGTTGGGCAAGGCAAACCGACTTACCATAGGCTGGAACATGAGATACGTACACCGGTTCTTCCGCTCATGGGCAAGCGAGGGTGCTAAACTCTATGTGCCAGAGCAATGGAGCCATGATGCCAACCTGGTGTATGCGATACAAGGCGGCAGATACAACGTATCGATAGAGGCAAACAACTTCACCAATGCCCTACTCTACGACAACTATAGCTTGCAAAAGCCGGGGCGCAGTTTCAGCATCAAGTTCCGCTATGTGTTTTACAAACAATAGTAAGGGTATTATCTTAGGAAAATATTGATTCAGAATACATTATAATTAATCAATAACATACGTTTAAAAGAATGAAAAAGACTTATTTATCACTGTCAAGAATGGCAGTGACAGGGCTATTCTTGTGCCTTTTCGGAATCACACCCGGGTTTACAAGCTGTAGCAGCAGCGATGATATTTCGGGTACAGATAGTGGCTCAGGCGATGTAAATGAAGGAGGTTCCTCTTCGGGTTCCGGTTCTACAGAAGAAGTAAAGAACGGCAAGGGTTCTTACTTCATTGCCGTAAAGACCGACAATGGTACAGAATACATCATGCAGACCAACAGTCTGACGGCAGGCAATCTTGACATCAGAAACAATATCATGGAATTGCCACAGACAGAATATACCTGGGTGTTCAATAACCATGATGCCATCGGTATGGTTTATCAGCAGCAGTTTGCCGGTCTGGGATATGGATTGCGCTGGACATCGGATGATTCTCAGTTTTCCAAGCTGGGTGAGTTCCGCATCGATACCCGCTTCTCCAACTACGGTTTCTTCAACAACCAGTTGCTGACCAGTGTAGGAGGTCAGGTTTCTGCCGACGGCAAGCGAAACGACGGAGCAACCTTCGCCTTCTGGAACATCACTGCAGACGGAGTGAAACTCGATCATACCAAGACCATCTGGACGGAAGACATCACAGGCAACGGTCAGCAGATTACCTTCTCCAGCATCATCGACAATGGCGACGGAACTTTCCTTACAGCGATGGTTCAGTCTGCATTCCACCAGACAGGAACCGGCGATGGATCCAGCATAGGTGATGTGAAATATCCCGATAGTGTATGGGTGGCAAAGATGGATAAGGATCTGAACGTACTGAAGGTTTATCGTGACGACCGAATCAGCTATGCTGCCGGTCAGTATCGCTCTCAGGTACTCCACGAAGTATTCAAGACCAACGATGGTACGGTGTATGTCTTCTCCAACGCATTCAATACCGCAACCACCCGAAAGGCTGGTGCTCTGCGCATCAACAAGGGAGCAGAGGAATTTGATAAAGATTATTATTTCGACATTCAGACTCCTGCCGATGGCTACAAGTTCCGCCGTGTATGGTACATCACAGACAGCAAGTTCCTGCTCGAAATCTACAACGAGAAGAACATCAGTACCATAACTGCCGGTCATCAGTTTGCCATCGTTGACATGGCGAGCAAGAAGTTTACCTGGCTCAGCGGCATCCCTACGAAGAATCTCATCACATCGGGTACAGAGACCGGAGGCGTTCCGATGTATGCTGACGGAATTCTCTATCTCCCTATCACCCAGTTTGGCCAGGATGCAACCATCTATCAGGTGAATCCAGAGACGGGTGTGGCAACCAAGGGTATCAGTATCAAGGGTGTGACAGAAATAAGAACACTCGGAAAATTAAACAGATAAATTCATATCATTCATACATAAATATAAATTAAAAAAAACATGAAGAAATTTTTCTTTTCAGCAGCACTTATGGCGCTTGCTTCATGCATGACATTCACATCATGCTCAGATGATGACAACACTGGGAATGGCGGTGGTGCGTCTAACATCGACCCAAAAGAGGTTAGCTTTATCGTAACTTCCGGTGACCCAACAACCGATCTTACGGGAGGTGTCTATATGAAGGTTTACAATGACCTTTCAACAGCCAAGAATGGCGAGAATGTATATGGCACAGCAGATGCTGTGAAGTGTTACGACAGTTTCACACAGGTTACTTACAATAAGACCAGCGGCATTTTTACGGGCTATATCTATGCCCGTGGCGCTTCTGCTGAGGGTATCGGCAGACTGAAGGCAGGTCTCCGCAGCTATCAGGTAGAGAATGGCAAGATGACAGAGATGGGTTCACCAGTCCTGGTTTCCGCTTTCGGTAACACAGGTACATTTGGCACTTATTCCTACGCCGCACAGATCAGTCAGCCATACGCCATGGTAGTGGATAAGACTGGTGCTGGCAACAACATTGCGGTTGATCTTACCCGGTATGCCATCGACGGAGTAAACCCTAACATCTCCAATATCGTGGATATGGGCAATAATCAGGTAGCAATGGTTGTGAATTACAGCAATCGTGATTCTGCCGCTGTTGCCATCTGCGACTATAATCTGAATATCAAGAAGATGATTTACGACGATCGCATCGGCACATCAGTGGGAGCCATGCGTTCTGTGCGTTACACCCAGAGCGGTACCGATGATAATGGCAACATCTATGTATTCTCAGGTTCCAGCGCTACAGACAGCAAGGTGGGTGCCCTGCGCATCAAGAAGGGTGAGACAGAGTTTGACAAGAACTATCAGTTCAATATCTTTGCCGCATCAGATGGTTACCGTTTCCGCAAGGCATTCCACATCAGTGGCAGCAAGTTCCTGCTGGAATTCTATCTCGACAAGAACAAGTATGGCAACATGGATGCCTCTGGCAAGATGGCTGTAGTGGATATGGATGCCAAGACCCTGACATGGGTAACCGGACTGCCTGATGCCTCTACCGTATCATTTGGCTGGGGCGACGGCTATGCTGATGCCTACTATCTGCCAGTGGCTGCTCCTACAAGCATGAGTGGCGGTTCTGGCAGCGGATCTTCCGTTACTCCAACCATCTACAAGATAGATGCAAAAACAGGTGTGGCAAGTCCATTCATGACCTTCGGAAATGGCGACTTGCTCAAGGCTATAACAATTCTTAAACAATAAATTATTATGATGTATTTTTCAAATCTTATATATCGTATGTATAAACTCAACAAAATGCTCATAGTCGCCTTGGCGGCTATGGGCTTTGCTTCAGCAAATGCACAGACTACTCTTCCTGGCAGCATTCCGGAAGCAGTAAAGGAAAATGTAAGCGCAAAGGCTGTGATGAAGAATATTATGACCCGCACGAGCGTAAGAAAGTTCAAGCAGCAGCCCGTAGAGGATGCCAAGATAGAAGCCCTGCTCCGTGCCGGTATGGCAGCACCTACAGCGAATGATCTGCAACCATGGCACTTCGTGGTTCTGAAGGACAAGCAGGATATCGAGAAATATGCAGAATCCAATAAGTATCATGCAGAGGATATCAAGAAGACACCTCTCTTCATCTTTGTCTGCGCTGATACCACCCGTATGGCAGAGGGACAGGGCAAGGAACTCTGGGTACAGGATTTGTCGGCAGTTTCCGAGAATATTCTCCTGGCAGCCCATGCCATGGGATTGGGAGCCTGCTGGACTACCATCTATCCTATCCAGAAGAAAGTGAATGGCATTTCCAGAACATTGAATTTGCCTGGCAATCTGATTCCATTAAATGGTATCATCATCGGTTATCCTGACGAGCCGGAGCAGCCAAAAGATAAATGGGATACCAAGAAGATTACCTACGGAATACCAAATTAGCGCATACCTAAAAATGATGATTTTCAAATGCCGCTTTGCTTATTACAGAATAATTTTGTAATTTTGTGCCATATTATTATAGGATACAATAAATACAATTATGAAGAAAAGAACATTGATTTTAGCTGCCTTGCTAAGTCTGGGAATGATTAATAGCATGATTGCAACAACCAGAAGCTCACACTCTGAGGTAATGACCAAGGAAGCTGACGGTACTTACATCATCAATACCACCACGCTGTGTAAAGACGTAAAAGGATTTCGTGGCAATACGCCCCTTTCTATCTATATCAAGAAAGGAAAAATAGTAGGAATCAAGCCGCTTGCCAACAGGGAGACTCCCAACTACTTCAATAAGGTAAAACAGGGTTTGCTCAACAAATGGAATGGCATGAAAGCCAGCAAGGCGGCTACTGTCCAGGTAGATGGCGTTACGGGTGCCACTTTCTCCAGCAAAGCAGTAAAGGAAAATGTAAAGCGTGGCATTGCTTATTACCAGAAGCATAAGTAGGGAAAGATTGATTCATAAAATAATAAATCCCGGCAGGAGATGGCATGCAGCTATTCTCTTGCCGGGATTTTTAGCAATATAGCTTAGCCCCTTGAATTTTCCATTTTCCAGGAGATAAATACTAAGCCCTTATTTCTCCCCATTCAGGCATTCGCCCGTCTCATAACTCTTCGTCATATCCTTTAAGATACCGATCATCTCCTGCCTCAAGTTCTCAGGCTTCAGTACGATGATATTTCTGCCATGCCACAACAGTTCCTGAAGAAAATCACGGCTGGGGCGAACGGTGAGGGTATATTCCCGATACATTCCATCTTTCGACTCCTTTACTTTCTGCTGACTCTCGTGCAGCGGAACCTCCTCGATGTAATTGTATTCCGGATAAAAAGCACGGATGCGGATTTTCTCCACGGGCACATCTTCCATCCGATAGATACCGAAGCAATCTTCATAATAATTCTCTGGAGTCAGAAACTTCTTCATCTTTGCCGACAACGGATGCTTCTCGCAAATAAGCTTCAGGAAACTGATGCGGTCGAAAGGAAGACAGCGAACGAGCTTCTTCTCATCCTGTTCAGCACTTGAATTGGCTTTCCCTTCGGACGCCGAACGTTGTTTCTTCACTCCCACAACGTACCAACGTTGTTTGAAATATCTCACGAAAGCCAGTTGCAGCACGATATCGCTCTCTGCTCCGAATCCCGAAACATACTTAAACTTCAGCAGATATTGCTTATCTATCGCTGCAAGAATATCATCCAGATATTCCGTGTTGTATGGCGGTGTATCGAGCATCACCTTATTGTGATACTTCAGCATATCACCTAACGAAGCCAACCGCAAGGAACTCAGCATCCATTCCGTCACATCGTCATTTTCCACGGGGTCACGCTTCAGATAATACCGATAGCCATCGCTCTTGTTGCATTCCACAGTAATGCCAAACTGCGACTGGATATTTTCACGATAACGATGAAAGGTACGTTTGTCCAGCTCATCCTCATCCTGATTAGCGTTGGCATCACGCCACTCATTAGCAATCTCCTCAAAGGTAAGATGCTTACGATCCAAGAGGCCTATCAGCCAACTATAGAATTTTACACGATTGTCCATAATCTCTAAATATCTAATGAATATTTACAAGAAATGCCTAAAAAGAGGAGAAAAGATAGCCAACAAAATGGTAATGCTAAATGCTGGCGTTTCTGACTTTTGTCATATACCAATGCGCGATACGCTTGTGCCCGATGCTTGAAATGAACTGTGAACAAACTCGTCTCTTTGCATGAAACACATGAATTTTTAATAATGCTAACACAGACCTATTGCCTGATGTCAGCCTCTTGCTGCCTCTATCTTTTCTCCGAAAGTTTTAATCTATTTAATGAAAATTTCAATCCTCGCTCCATTATCGGGGCAAGTCTTGCAAATCCACCAAATCTACAGTCCAGTTCAAACTCTGAATTTTCAGGTCGAGTTCCCGATACTGCTTGGCATAGGTATCAGCCTCCTTACGAAGAGCCTTTATATCTATGGTTCTAACATATTTCAGTTCGTTTCTACCATAGCGAGTATCGTTGGCAGCTACGTAGTTCACCACCTCTTTCAATGCCTTGACACGCATCGACAAGACGTCTCTCTTGGCTATCAATCGAGTCAAGGAGTCTCCGTCCTGAACTATCTGAACGTTGGTGATGTTGATGCGATAAATCAAGTCTTCCAACTGGACGAGTGCTTCATCCAGTTCCTTGTACAGTTCCTCCACGTTATCGCAAGGTTCATCGCCCTCCTGTACTTTGGCACTTTCCTTGATACGCTCTTTCAGCTGAGCCACTCTCTTCTGCAAGTCGGCTCTGATGCTTAATGCTTCTGCTAACTTCATAATCTTCTATTTTTTATATATGACGTTAAACTTCTTGTTTTATTTTAGCAAACAATAAATCTTTGTATCACCTTGTACCAATAGTCCCAGGAATAGCCTACGGAAGGATGATTTACCGCCATCACTTTCACCTGCTTACCATTACTCAGAAGGTAAGCACCTGTAGCAACAGGATAACCATCCACTACGATGTCGTCGCCATCCTGCCAGCCTACATTAGGAAGATTATTCCAAAGCCTCTTGCCCCATACGATGATGTACTCAGGTTGGTACTTTTCGATAACCTCAAAGAATGCCTTGCCAGCCTGGTGATATTGTTCGGCTGCGCCAGCCTCGCGAGGACCACCCATCGCTGCTTGCAGATAGTTGAAGAAGATGACCGAGTTCCAAATCTTCAGCCTCATCGCTTGATTGGTCTCCTCACCCACTAACGAACGCTCAAACTTCAGGAAAGTCCGCATCCAGTTCTGCCGTTCCTCGTTCTCATTGAGATAATCATCAAGCACCTGCTGCGTAAAATTCATACACTCCCGATGTAGCTGGCAGTCGCCACAATCCGTACAACTCTCATCACAATAATGACTCTCGCCCAATATCATGATTCGCTTGCCAAATATCCCTCCGTTGACATAATCCTTGCCAACGAAGGGCTGAAAGAAAATGTTGCTACTCATATTTTAGAACAATGAAACTATCCAATCCCAAGCCATGGTTCCCAAGCGAATGGACCACGAAATTACCACATAAATCAACCAGCAAAGCACGACAATGAACACAGCCGTCCAGAAAGCCTTCTTATTCACCTTATTAATAATCTCCTTATCATCCTCGATATAGCCTGTAATCAGCTTCAAGTTTTCTACATACGAACGTTTGAATACATCCAGCACATCACCTATATAGAAAGGTATGGCACCTATCAGCACATCCATCAAGATATTATAGATGACAGCCAAAGTCAGCGGAATCGACTTAACCACGCAAAGACTGTAATAGATAAATGGAAATGCAAACACGCTCGACAAAGCATCACCGACACCGGCAGGAAGAACGAAACCAAGGATAGGATCCAAGAAATACTTGTCCATATACTTCGCCGTACCTACCATCAGACGATATGATGGCATGTTCATCATCTTCTCACGCTTAGCAGCTTTTTTATCAGCCCTCGCCTGTTCTTTGGCAAGAGTCGCCTCTCGCTTTTGATCTTCCTTAGCGAAATCCATGCCCAAATCAGCCTGGGCCTGCTGTCTTCTTGAACTTTCCATACACCTTATAATTCTATTTGTTTCTTACCATTTATAAATTCAGTGAACTCCTGTTCCGAAAGAGAAAAACCGCTCAAGTCGCTCATCAACTCCATAGCTTGCTTACGCTCCTCCTCACTACCAGCCAGATTGATACACTTGAACACCTCACGAAGATAAGCACTCTTGTTGTCTATCTTAGCCATTTCACGCTTAAACTCATCAGCATGTTTCTTCAACTCCTTATCGTAAGCAGCCGAAGCCAAGCTACCACTGAGCTGCTGCGCTTTGAGCTTAGCGAAACTGTCAAACAGGGCGATACCTTTCTGTAAGGATTGTTCCATAGCACCAGTTACCTGCATCAACTCCTCCTCACTATATTCAGCAGGTTTTTGTTGTGCAGCATTTCCCTCTATCTTCTTCTGATTCTTTGTATATTCAGATACACCATCAAGCAGATTTCGTGCCATTTCCTTATTTGCATGGAGATTATCTGCCAAAAAGTCTGTGAACTGCGAGAGATTCTGCTCTACGTCAGCAGGCAATTGAGTTTTATCCTTGATGTTCGGAATATCGACCGTATGCACCAACTTCTCATCTATCTTGCACTCCATGATTTCACGTCCAAGTTTCAGCATGGCGACCATATCACGAAGATGTTTCAGCATCTTCAACTTCAAGTCATCAGAGCAAACGATCTTGCTTCTGATTTCCTTAGAAACCTTATCCAGTTCACTGGAGAGTTTGGCATACTCATTTTTGATGCGGGTTTGTTCCTCACGATGCGATTCCAATTCCTCCTTATCCAACTTCAAATCTACCTGATAGCTCTCATATTCTCTTACAAGTGGGAAGCATACCGCATTCCATTCGGCGAAGTCACGATAGTAGTTCTTGTTGGCCATACCAAAGGTAATCCAGTTGACGAGGAAGAAAGGCTTGGAAGGCTTCTTCGCCTTCGCTTCCATATAGCATCCCTGCTTAGACTCCAAGGTAGCGGTGATGTCATTAATCAGCGAGGTATAGACATCGATGTTCTGAAGATGGTCGTTCATTTCCATGTCCAACGCCTTCATCTGCTGAAGCAGACATTTTCGTTGCTCCTCCAATGGACGAATAGTCTCATCCGCATACAAAGCATCAAGCGTCGCCTTCAAGTCAGAAGCCAACAGTTTTTCTCCATAACGCAAGAACACATTCGCCTTCGGGATTACCACATCATTGAGCGTTTTGCAGATTACCAACAATCGTCCCATATCAGCCTTGATGCGAGTGGCATCATGCTTCACGCTCATCTGGAAAACTGATAAATCAGACTTCAAACGATTAGCGCGTTCACTTGCTCCCATATAGTGTTCGAGCATAGTCAATCCTGCCATCGCCAAGCCCAAGGACTTGTTGCCGTTCGACAAAGACTTATAAGCCTGCAAAGAACCCTGCAAGGAAGTACGGAAACTAACAGAAATCTCACCAATCAGAGCTGCACATTTTTCCGTGAGCTTGTTATATTCCAGCTCCACATACTTAAGCATCTCGTCCACATCCAGCCACTCTATTCGCTTGAAGTCGAACAGATCAGGTGAAACCATCTTGATGGAATCGCCATAGATATCAATCAGTTTCAGGGCATAGTCACGATAAACTGTCCCGATATCACTACGCAAGGAGGTAAAATCTTCGATGTTTCCACGAACGCTATCCTCAGCATAGTGATAAGCCTCCACCATCTTGGTATATTTATCAAACATGGTAGCCGCCTTACTTCTTACATCTTTCACGCCATTCGTACCCATGACAATATCAGCCATTTTCGACGTTCCCTTAGCAAGAACCAGGTTAAGGTTCAATTCCACTTGCTCTTTCAACTGCTCCAAAGCAGATGAAGACAACGCCAGTTCCGTCTCGGCTATCTTCAAAGCCTCCTCCTTGTTGCCCTGTTCCAGACTGTCATTCAACTTGTATTCAGCCACAAGGGTTGTACGTGAATTATTGGAAACAAAAGCAATGGCGATATTGCCATTATCATGGAAATATCTGTAGGCGTCAAATACCAGCTTACTCACCTCCGAGGAATCGGAAGCTATACCATACTTCTTCAGTTCAAAAGCCAAATCTGCACGAAGATACGTCTTGTTCTCCTTGCAGAGTTCATCAGCAATCGTCTTGATTGCCTGATATACTTTTTGATTATCAGCCATACTATTCATCGTATTTATATTTATTTATTCTTTATCACTACCTACAAATACCGATGCCTTCATAAAAGAGAAGGTTGCATCAACGAGCCAACCGATGCACGAACCAACTGTAGCTATCCACCAGGCAACATAATAACCTGTAGTACAATTGGTAGCCTTGAAAAGGACATCGCCGTCAAAGAGATGCCTCACCAGATTAGGCAGGAAGAACAATCCATGCGCCAATCCAGCTTGCCATCCATACAATTCCGTACCATTGATGTTGACAAACAATACTGCTGCCACTATTGCAACGATTGGTTGCCAGGACAGGAATAGGAAAGCCATTACAAGAAGCCCTATAATTTTATTCATTTTTCGTTATACTTTATTTATGCTATGATTTCATCTATACAGACAATTATCTTTTAGATACATCTTGTTGTTTCTAATCTCAGTTGGAGTAAGTTTCTCTTTACGATAATCCTTCAAGGAATCCTTCTGCACCTGAAATCTACTCGTTTCCACAAAGATCAGGCTCTTGTGAATCCTCGTTTTGGCACGTTCCTCCATCCATTCTCTGCCGTTAGCGAGAGAAGACATATACCAATATCTCGTCTCAGCCCAAGCATTCCTTGTAGGTTGCGCAGTACCATGAATGAAGTCACGATAAACGGGAAGCGAGAGACCTGTTAGCCAACAAACCAGGACCGAATCCCCCTTAGCCATTAGCGTCATGTCCGACAACATCTGTTGCATAGTCATTTTCTCCGACTTCCGCCAAAGCATCCTCCTATCCATATATTCATTCTTCTCAGCCTCCTTCTTCTTTTGCCAATCGCCATGAGGGTTCAAGAAGAACCAATAGCCAAATAATACTACCAGCCCGGCACTCAATACCGCAGCCAACCTACACACTCTTTTTCTGATGTTCTTTTCCATTGTTACATTACCTTATATAGTTATACATTTGATTTCGGCTGCGAAATAACTATATAGATATGTCAAATGGTGACAGAACATCAAGAAAAAAGTATTAAACACACAGATTACTGCTATTCATTCTATTTTTCCAATATCTTTCGTCCTTTTTCTGTTAGCATATACTTCTGCTTTGGGTGCTTTGGATTATCAGGATATTTCATGAAACCCAATCCTTCAACATTAAAAAAGACACGATTTCTCTAACAGAATACTCTCCATCCTTTAATATTCCGACCAGTTTCAATACTTGTTGGGTACTTGTTGGATTGCTATTTACCAACTGCAGATTAACCCCATTACGGTTATATCTAAAGATTACAGGCAGAGAGTAAACTCTCCGCCACCTATGATTTGCTCTACATTAATCCAAAACCGCACAGGAAAAGAAAACCACCCATGCTACACCCAAATCAGACTTTAAAAAATCCTGATATTGGAAATCAAGGAGTTACATAGAGAGTGACTGCAATGTGGGTTTATAGCCGCTCACTAAATCCACTTCCATACTCAGGTTCGATTCCTTTCGTAAGACTATCCGCCATACACAATTTTTTGAATATAAAGTCGTAGCGTAGACCAAGCCATAAAAGCCTCTACAGGAATTTGTACTCCACCACAAGTGGCTGTCTCCCCCTTCTTTATTATTTTACCATTAGGAGCTAAAGTTAATTTATACAGGAAATCTTCATGCTCTCTATCAATATATAAATCTGGGTATATTTCAGGTTCTCCAGTATAATCTTGCCAATTATCAGGCAATATACCTGTAAACATAGCAGTAAGAGTTACATCTAGATTTCCATCTTCATCTACCTTGCAAGAACCACCCAGATCATAATAAGCGTCATTCTTGTTCAAAAAGATAATATGAGGATAATCTTACCACAAGAGCAGAACGTGAAAAGAACAAGACCGATTAATAAAAGTTTTTTTCATAAGACTGTTATTTATTATTATTCAACTTTGAAGCAAAGATAAAGACTTGTTTACCATCACTCCGTACAAAGTTCGTCAACAACTCCATTGCTTTAACATACCCTACAGAATTCTCATGGATGTTCTCTATGACTAAAGTTTCCCACCCCAAAATAGTAGGGTAAAAATAACA